>NZ_JAVKGN010000002.1 GCF_031432215.1 Halodesulfurarchaeum sp. HSR-GB
TCAAATTGGTGCAACCGATTATACCGTGAATGCCAATGAGACATCAGCGACACAAGATCCCTCATTATCAGTAGAGGGTACAACCGTCTTCATACATTCAGGGGTCTTCGACAAGAAACAAACTGTCGACGTCCCCTCATCTCTCCTGTCGACAGAGCCTACCCAATTCAACATCTCCACTTCGGACGGAACAATGAACTGGACTGCCAACTACACAGCTCAAGCAGCACTCACTTCTACCACGGTCGAAGTAGGGGATAAATCGCACGTTTGGCCTGACGATTTCTCAGGATCAGGTACTCTACCCCTACCATCAGATGACTTGCCCGCCCAGGTCAATATCTCCTCACTAACGACCGGAGAACAATCAATTTCGATCCATACAGAGCCAGTAGAAGGCATTGAAACGAAAGCCGAAGCAACACTCGTCTATGACGGAAATACAAAGCAAAGCACAGATCCCGAGGTCACAATAATCAAACCAGACGGCTCATCTAACACGATGAAACTTCCAGATTCAGCCCTTGATGATGGCGAATTGATGTCCCAATTCGATACAACGATTCCACCAAATTGGCTTGGGACGAGAGAGAACGAAATCATCGTTCGAACAGCAGACGATTCAGTCGTTTCGGCGACAATCACCACAAAAGGCCTCGAGTACCAGAACAAATCACTTGATTACGGTAGCTGATAACTACTCTTCTTATTCGTCCCAAGTCCCTGAGTTTTAAGTCAAGGTCCAATTTACATATAGGGTACAGGGTGTTACGTAATACTCACCCGGGTCATCGTTCCAAGCGAGGCCCCTAGAGTAACACTCCGGAACAGACACCAGGTGCTATAGGCGTGAGCAAGACAGGAAACGAAGACCAAAACGGAGAGAGCACCACTCTCGGTCAGAAGGATGGGCTCCCCATGGTTCGGACTACATCAACCGTCGAACCGTGGCAGATGGCCTATGTCCCCCTCAAGAGCGACGTAAACGGTTCAGCTCTCCTTCGGGATGCAATCTCCGAACAGTTTGAAGAACCATCCGGATACAACAAACAAGAAATCACCAACGCGCTCGAGAAAATCCACGAACACGGCATTTCCCCAAAAGACGCTATCAAGATGAGTAGCTCGCTAACTGACCTCCTCAACAAACCTCAAACACTCTCCAATGAGTGACAAGACAATCTCGATCGGCTTCGGCAGACCGACTCGTATCGCACTGATCACCTTCATCCTCTTCGGAGGATTACTCACCGCAACGACCGGCACCGCAATGGCCCAAGACTACGACGAAGATGACCCCGGATACGCTCTCTGTACAACGCCTTTCATTGGAGAGATCTTTAACTTCCTGATCAACTTCATCGTCTACGGAGGGATCGTCCTCGGGATTATCGGCTTCGCTGGTGCAAACCTGATCAGTGCAATCCCATACGTCGGCACATTCATGGGCGAACAAGTGAAGGCGTGGCAAGGTAATGCAATCCTCAGCCTCGGAAAGCTTCTGGTCATTCCTGCAATAATCATCGCAATGCTCTCTGTCGCAGGTATTGGCCTTCCAGTCTGTGTTGATCTCGCGATCTGGACAGGATAATGCGACCATCCACCACCACACTCCTCATAGTGCTGGTTGGTGGACTCCTCCTAGCGAGTGCTCACCCGATCGCAGCCGCAGATAGCGATACCAAGAACGGGATTCCGACGAACGAGACGGATATCTATTTCTCAGAAGACCCAGACAACTACACGTCTACTGCCGATTACTACGACCTTACAGGCTCAAACCGAACTGCGATTGCGGCGCTCGCAAACGGGACAGATATCTACTTCAAACAGCCACCAGACCAAGTAGAAACTTGGAATTCGAACGATTTCGATGATCTACAGCCAGAGTTTTCAACTGATACCGACACTTCGATCCACCCAGAAGGTGCCACAACGAAGGATGGTAGCAGGTTCATTGACGACGCCCATGTCTCCCTCTACAGTATTACACCATCTACAGAGTTACACCGCACCAATGAGCAATCTAAGTACTATGTCGGACGATCTGGGACTGTAAGAGCCCTCGTCGATTACCGTATCGACCACCCGCTCGATGACGTCGATCCAGGAGACGGAAAATTAGTCGAATGGGAGTTGCTCGATGCAAGCATCGAAAAAACCTACCTGATAGAAGGCACCCAAATCCCGGACGATGGATATCGTGGCAACACGCTTGGCACGGAAAACGGAGATACCCATACACCGGAATTCAATTACACGATTCGCGGGAAGGGGAAGAAAGACACGAGCCTCACAGTCGTTTCCGAGATCGACGTTGAATTCCTGAAAACCACACAGCTCGAGAAGACCAAAATCGAGCAAGTGTGTGAGCAGGTGACGACGGAGAACGGAACTTATCTCGAATGTACAGAAGAAGAGGCGACGTATTGGGACGAAATCACCGAGACGCTTGATGAATCAGTCGTCGTTTCGCAAACCCTAGATCCGGTCAATACCCGCCAGTCGCAACAAATGGTCCAGAAAATCATTCACCCAACTGGACAGCGGGACTACGCAATCACCATCGAGGGACGACCTTGGGGGCAGGTCAATACGGGCGATAACGTTTCTGTAACCTCCCGATGGCGGTATTTCTCTCGGGGTAGTGCAGAGTGGGTATCAATAGTATCCGAAACCGACTCGGGGACAAGCGAAATCGATCTGGGGGCGACCCCTCTCCAAACGCATGGATTCCCCCATCAACACAACGATATCGGTGGGCAAACATCGATCGGTGAACCTGAAATCAAATCACTTTCAGAGACAAATATCTCCAACCCGCCTGAATTTTCGGATGCGATTAATCTGCCCGTTACGAATGAATCATACACCTATTCCCATAAATTCGCAATCCTCGATCCTGGGTCAGCCCCCGATATACAGACTAAAACAGTCGTGAACGGGGATGAAGCAATCAGCGTCGAAGGACCGACTACCCGCATACGGGAAACCAATCTGGACCTCAGAATCCTCGAGCAAAACGCTTCCCACGTTTTAGTGCAAGCCCACCTCACAGAAAACGAAACGGGCTCGCCAATTTTGCTTCAAAATCGGAAAGGGAATATCACAGTTCAGGGGCAAAGCAAGAAGACGAATTCGAGTGGATATGCAGAACTCATCGTTGGTCAAGATTCACTCATCACAGCAGAGTACGACGCCACGCCTTGGTATGAAACGGACAACCCAACCGTGTACGCGAGCTCCTCAGCCAGCGTGACACCGGCAAATACAGACCTCTACTACAACTCGGCAGGATATCTATTTAAATTAGGACTACAAGGAATTCCAATTATCCTCCTCACCACATATCTTGTTGATCACATTCCAATGGTCGATATTTGGCCGCCATGGAGGCATTTACTATGAGGGGGAAGGTTTTTTGTTTCCTTGTCGAGAATCGGAGAGTAATTCAGCTAGTTCCATCCATCAGCAGACCATGAGCCAGCAAATCACCCGTAGGTCAGTTCTCGGTAGCATCGCAGCAGTGGGTATCGCCTCGATCGCAGGGTGTTCTAGTTCCACGCCAGACGAAAACCAAACCGAATCACCCGATCAAAACAGCGCCATCAAAAATTTCTCAGCTCAAGGGATGTCCATCGAAATCGAACTTTCCAACGAAGACATCGATGCCGTTCAATTGAATCATGATGGCGAGCGAGTGAAAGGCCCAGAACCCATTCCCAATTCGACTACTGTCACGTTCGACATGGGATACGACTACGATCCCGGAGAATACACGGTGAAGGGCCTCTCTAACGAAGACGAAGTTCTCGACGACACTATCACGATTCAGCCGGATCACGAGATCGTCAACATGGGACTCGGAATGAATAACCCTGAGAAAATCAGGGATCACCCATACATTACCGACCTTGAAGACTACATCTACTTCGAGATCGAGAACCAAGGCACAGCCGCAGACAAAATCACCGGATTCAGAAGTCCAGACACGCCCCATCCTGCAACGGACAACGAAGTGAAAAAGTCGGGTCTGTTAAACCCAGACGAGAAGGAGGTTACCTATTCTCCGATCTCACTACCCGTGGGCGAAAAAACTCTGATCGTCACCGAACCAGTATTTCTCACACTTGATGACGGTAGAAAATGGTACTGCGGAGAAACGCACACCTTTGACGTCACCCTCGTCTTTGCGAATGCAGATAACCTCAACCGCACACTCTCCTTTGAGACAACAACCACTACAAGCGAGTATGACAGTGAAGACCCCCTCGAAATAACAGATAGTGCATGTGAAGCCAGCAAACTAACAACAACCGAATAACAATGGTCAGCATAGGCGAAGCCGTTGGAAATGCGATTCAAGCTGCAATTAATTGGTTCGCAACCAAATTATCTGAGGGATTCAAACCCCTTGTTGAGCCGATCATCGAGATGATTTTGAACACTCCCGTCCCCAAGCGGGAGATCGACGGAACGGTTACTCCGGCGATATTCAACGAACCAACAAACAATCTTTTCCCAGAAGTCTATAGTTCGTATTACGAAGCGATCGTTGCCGTTCTTTTCTTAGGAATGGTCGCTTTCATGGCCCACTCATTGTTCTCAATGATAGGCCTCGTAGGTGACAATACAGGCCTCAAAAGTAAATCGAACTGGTTCAAACTTCTCTTCGCTGTGCTTCTGGGGTACCCCTTCCTCATGGTGGGGTTACATGGGTTCAATATCCTCACACACCTTTTCGCCTCAGGTGAGACAATAGACACCATTTCTTCGATAGTTGGAACTGCCTTCGTTGCTGGGGTTGGTTTCTCTGCAATGGGGGGTGCGCCGATAGCAGCTATTGCAGGTGCAGTCTCAACTTTTGCCGTAGTGGCGGCCCTAGCATTCCTCGTGTTCCATTCGATGTACCTCATGTTCTTCCCGATGTTTGCCCCCTATTTCATGCTCTTCTACTATGGAGAAATCCCCGTCTTGAAAAAAGTCTCAAAGGTTGCATTCACGCTCTGGGTGATTCTTGGAGTAAGCAAACCGCTGATGGCAGGCCTTCTCTCAATAACAACCACATTTATCGATGGTGCAGGAAGTGCGATATTCTCAGGCCAAATTGCTGAAGGGCTCCTAGCCTTGCTGGTCGCACTATCTATACCATTGATACCGATAGTTGTCCCAACAGCCCTCATCTGGGGTGTGGTATCAATGGCAAGCGGCGGAGGAGCTCAAGGAGCAATGATGGGGGCCCGACTTGGGTCGAGATCACCGCCTGCAATGGCCTCTAAAGGGGGTTCAGGAGGGGGCTTTGCTACAGGCGCATTGGGAGCAGGTCCCGCAGCAACAAGTAGTGGTCCCCGGCCCGGTTCAATCGGAGTTACCCGACCCGGACATACCCTTCGGTCGGGGGCCGCAACCGTCAAAGAAGCAGCCGGAAAAGCACCGGGGGCAATTAAAAACAAAAATCCAGGTTTCACAAGTGGAGGCCGGTCCCAGATTGCAGGCCAACAAGTGAGTCTGCCAGATTTCAATATGCCCTCTCGAGAACAGATGTCCATCTCAAGTGAGGCTAAAGGAAGTCTCAAACAAACAATACCCTATGGAGAGGCCGCTACAACAGCAGCAGCGAAAGGGAAAGGAGTCGCTTCAAGCGCCACAGAACGAGCCCTCAACACGGCTCCAGACGCCAAATGGAGCTTGCAGAACCGTTCGAAGTTCCAAGACTCTCTCGATACTATCAATGAGCACGGAATTGATTCTGACACTGGGCAAGAAGCCCTCGGTAAGGTCACCGAAATCATGGAGGAGTTGCCTGAAGGTGGCAAAACAAAATTCGCCCCAGATGAGGACGAAATGCTAGCCCAAATCTCGACTGGAGGGGCGAAATCAACTATGGTCAATTGGGAAAATGATACCCAAAACACGATGACAAAAGTCATGGATGAACTAGAATCACGATCTGAAAAAATCAGCTTCAACAATTCGAAGTATAACTCGGTCAGAGAAGGAGAAAACGATCTGGGGTTGACCAATGGCGACTAACGAAATCCAAGGCGAACGGCCAGAAGGACGGCTCGTAATCGACTCACTCAAAGAACCATCCGTCATTCCTATGTTGGGATGGAGCGAGGTAGATACCTTCTTCGGGTTGGGAGCTCTCTCAATAGGAGGGATCATTGGAGTGATTCTAAACCTTCAATGGTATTTTGTCCTCGGATTAGGGCTTCTCACAGGCGGGATCGGAATGGCATTAGTCAACGCAGCACCGCCATATGGGAATGTTATTGAGTTCTTCAAAACGGTAAGCTACTACACCAAGCACCACAATAAGGTAAAGAATCAAGCCGAAGCGGCTATCGAAGCAAATGATTCCCTTATCGCACAATTTCAGACGCCCGAAACTACTCGAGAACGCACGAATATCAAACGATTCATTCCCAAATATGGCCTGATTGAACGCACAACTGGCGAATTCCAGGTTATGATGAAATATTACCCTGCGAACCAAGATTTCGTCGAACCGCAGGAACTAATCGATCTGATCAACACTATCGAGCAATGGGCCATCACCGATGGGAATTTCGACTGGGATTGGTGGGTCACAACCAAATCAGTTGAAACAGAAGAATACATCGTAAACCTACAAGCCAAACGATATGACACCTCCAACGACCGAACAGTGATCGAACAAGAACTTCTCCGATCAATGGCCACAGAGGAGGCCGAAACCATCCGACGCAGCTCCGAAGTGCCAGAATACTACTTCCTTATCGATGTCACAATCAAGGAGGCCTCAGATGACTACGTGGGCGATAAATCTACTCTCCAACGGGCAGCTGAAACGCCCGTTATTGGGACACTATTTAAGGGATTCGTTGAATCACAAGAAGAATTGACTGAGGAAGAGAAATATGATCAAATGCTCTCTGTCATCCAGCGCCGAGTCAACAAGATATCACGACTGGCGGAGAACCTTTCTGGCGCACGGATGGAAACCGTCCCAATAGAGGATTACATCAAACTCCAATTCGAGTACTGGAACGGTTACTCAACCGATCTAACCACACCCAGACAATCACCGATCGTCAAACCCGAAGAACCTCAAGGTGAAGCATAATGATGCCAGCAATCGCCTCAGAACTTCAAGAACCGATTTTCTACATACCAAGGGAGCTATGGAATTACGTCGTGAAGCCCCTCCCTTCCGTTGATGGCGCCTGTTCGACACCTGAATGTGCCGTCCCTCTCAGTGTTATTCTGATGTACGGTGCTCTACTCATCGGAATAGCTCTTCTCTTCTCAATCATCAGAGATTGGCGATCCAATGTAAAATCAAGCAGTGGTTCAGATTCGGACGATGGTGATTCTGACGGCCCAGACACATCAATACCCGAAGATTCTCTCATTCAACGGCTCCCAGGCCCAATTGCCAAACTAGCAGTCAAATTCATAGGAGGCAGTTCAACAACCGGATCCGACTCAGATTCCGAAGGGAACGATCAGACAAGCACAAAACCCGGTACAATTGAAAGCGATGAGGATCAAGAAGATCCCTTAGATACCAACGTTCCCACAGTTGAAGAACTCCACCAGCAACAAATTGCCTCGAGTGGGATCAATGACAGTTGGAGAAGCACCCAAACCGGCCAGTATCATCGGCGGGTTATGGTTGCCGATCCTGGAAAAATGGACGACGAGATAACCGTGGGAGGCCTACTGAAATTCTTCTCAGATCCCACCAATCAATTCGACATGAATGTCAGGGTCAAGCCAATTGATCCTGAGAAGGCCAAAAAAGAAGCCCAAGAGCGAACCGAAGGGCTCCAGGACTCAGCGAGTATCTTCAGCCAGGAAGGCCAAGATCAATTCATGGCGGGTGATTTCATCGAAGAAGCACAGAAAACAGCTGCGCTCGAAGAGGATTTCGACAATTCCCGCCCATTCAAAGTGGCAATTTACGTCTCAGCCAGAGCGAAATCAAAAGAAGAACTCGAGAACATCGTCGAGAATATCCGCCGACAATTCCGTCGAGACGCAAACATCGAGCTTGTTACCCTTGAGGGTGAACAGAATCGGGGAAGCGTGGCAACGTCTCCGATTGCCGACGATCCATTTTCAAACATGGAAACGTGGCACAACTTCTGGTTCGTGACCACAGCACGGGGCGTTGCGACCCTCCTCAGTTCATCAACCGAATCAACTGTCGTAGAAAGCGATGGTCAATTCTGGGGAACACACGCACTAAACGGGACGCCTATCATCAAAAACCCGTTCAACTCCCCGAAAAACTACAATATGACGGTTATCGGGGAGTCAGGGACCGGAAAGTCTCTCTACCAAAAATTCCTCGGAGCAAGCGCCGAAGTCCTCTTCGACGACACGAAGCTCATCGTCCTTGACCCACTCGGAGGGTTCACAGGACTCGCAGAAGCGTTTGACATCAATCCTATCACCGTCAGTGGTACACAGACAATTAACCCCCTCGAGATCGAAAAACCGCCAGAGGAAGTCATCAAGAGTGCCGAATGGTCCGATGACAGAGACCCCCTCGGGATGAAAATTAGCGAGGTAAAATCCTTCGCTCAAAACCTTGCAGCGGAAAACAACATCACATTGAATAGAGAACTCCCAATATTCGAGCGAATCATCCTCGAGGTCTACGAAGATGCAGGAATTACAAGAGACGTCCGAACACACGGCAAAAAATCGCCGACCTTCGAGGACGTCTTCGAAAAGATCGATGAGATTGCCGTGGACGTTGAGGACTGGATGGATGGAGTCGCCATGGGAGCAGAAACCGAAACCATCGAGCGACACCTTTCGACTCTCAAAAACGTCTTCCGACCTCTGAAACACGGCAAATATGAGAATCTCGTTGGAGAAACTGATGTCAAGATTTCCGACGAGGATATGGTCTACCTCAGTATGGAACAGCAAGACACCGGATCCGGAGGTGGTGCCGGTGTTATGGGCCAAATCTTGTTCAGCCGGATCTACGAACACGCCAAAACGACGCCAAAGAACGTCATTTTCGTGATCGACGAGGCCCGGTTCCTCTTCCGAGATAGCGACTCCCTCGAATTCCTCACTCAGCGGGTCCGCCAATCACGCCACCACAACATGTCTATTCGGTTCATTACTCAGGAGATTCAAGACTTCTTCTCCTACGACGGTGCCGAGGGGATCGTGAAGAACAGCACGTTCAAAATCATCCACAACATCCCCCGGAGTACAGCCAAGGAATATCAGGATATCCTTGGTCTCAAAGATGCTCATATCGACTTCATCGTCGACATGAACACAGGTGGGACGAACGAAGACTACTCCGAAGCACTCGTCCAAATGCCAATGGAGGGTGGGGAAATTAAATGGATTCCTGTAATGATCAGCCCCAACGAAACACAAATGGCAATCATCGACTTCGATGGCGATGAAGACACCCGAGCCGATCTACCTGGTGTCTCGGATCAAATCAGCCAATCTGCAATCGTCAGAGAACTACGAGCCCGGATGCGAACCGGAGAAACATCGCATGAGGCCGCACTTGACTCAGCCCTTGAAGATTGGCAAAAGCCAATCGTCAAATTCCTCTCGGATGAGGATATCAGCATCACCCTCGATCGGGTAGCAGAAGGGGTCGATATACAAACTGCCCTCAGAGAACAGGGGATTGAACGACTCAAATGGGTCGCAGGAGAAACAGCCGGACCCACAACAGCCAACGAGATAGAAGAGATATTCGAAGAGAACATCCCCCAAATCGAAGAAAACGTCTAACGGTCTTCGCCCAACCACTGTTTATTTGTTTTCCGGCAAGGTGCAGAGGGGTGGGGGTAAACGGTCAGGACGCCGCCGTCGTCTCGTTCTTGCGGCTCTCTGATGATAGGCCGGCTTTCCACCCATTCGCCCGGGATCGAATCCATGTTGCCACTACGAAGGTGGGTGTCAGGCCCCAGAAGGCCCAAACGATAGCCAAGGCATCAACGAACACTACTGCCGTGGACACACCTCCAAATACGAGAAGAGGGAAGGCGATCCATGCCACCGATCCATCTTCTAAATCCCGGATGGTTTCGAAGGCGATGGGGTTTTTCAGATAGTGGTTGAGGCCAGCTCCTATGTCGATCACTCCGAAGCCCAAGATGAGGTAAACCAGTACGACAGTCCCGATCATCGAGTCACCCAATTCCGGACCCATGTAGACCTGAAAGCCCCACGCGATGACGAATACACCAATCAACGATCCCCAGCCGGGAGACATGAAGTGAAGGGCAACAGCCGCGACTCCAAGGCCAAACCCGATCGCGAGGGCGGTACCCGTGGAAGCCGGTCCATAATTGACATACATATTGTAGACCAGATAGGCGGGAATCAAGTGCGAGGCCAAGATCCCCACTCCGGTCAACTGGTAGACCATGAAATCCAGGTCCTCGAACAGCTCCGGGGCCGGGCGCTTCGACCGGACATTGTCGATCAGCAATGCCGTCGCGACCAAGGCCACAATCCCGGCAATCGTGATGGAGATAAGCTGTGAAACGTTGTAAGCCACCTCGAGCAGGTAACCAACGACTGAAACAGCCCCGATAACCATCCCGATTGAGACGGCCATGCTACTCAGGATGCCGTCAGAACTCTCATCAGAATCGGCTTCTGAGGATTCCGTCTCTTCCTCTGTGGAGTGGTTGCTACTGTAGGGCTCACGAGCGGCTGCATTGCTCCGCTGACGGGTTTCTTCTTCCTCCGGGTCCGCATACCCTGTCTGATGCATCCCGTCCCCGCTCTCGCCCTCAAAATGCCTCGCATAGCCATAGATATCAATCAACGCGGCCTCCTCACTCATCCCCTCGACTTCGATATTCAGAGCGACTTCTTTGGCATTCTGAATCCGCTTGAACACATCTTCGACATACTCGGAGTCGTTCTGGTCGGGATGCGTAGCTGCCGCTTTATCGCGGTACGCAGATTTTATCTCCTCCTCGGTGGCTCCTTCCGAAACACCGAGGACCTCATACAATGCCTCGACATCGTGCCTCATCAGTCACCTAATACTAGGCCGTTTTCGGATAAAAAGTCTCGTACCGCTTCTCGATACACTCGGTCCAAATGAATGACCCCTCTTTTGATCTGGCGGTGAAGGCCACCTCGACGCCAGCTTCGACGCGACCCGAAATCCAAGCTGAATTATCTATCCAATGGGCAATGATTTTAGTAGGCTTGGCTTTCATTAATCGGTATGTGGAGCAGAGTTCAGCAGTCAGTACAATCACTATTTGGTGAAGACCCGCCTGATGAAACGTGGGGCGATCTCAATAAACCTCAGCGGGAGGATTTGCCGGATCGGTTGGTAAAACTCCGCCCTCGACGCACTAACCCCGGAGTGAAAAGAGGCCCCGATCTTGCAAAACATCTCCACGGGTACAAATCTGGCAAATGGCCGTTTTCTAATGCGAGTGACGAATCATCGTTCGAGCTCTGGTATGAAGACGGAGAACTCGAGATAATTTTTGCTCCCGGGGGCCAATCCTCGACAGATCGCTTCCAGCGTTCAATTGAAACATTATACTCACGCACAGCCACGCGGCCTTCAAATCGGGTTTGGCCTTCGATCCCGGAAAATTACTATCTCCGGGGGGCAACCACCTCTTTTGAAGAGAAATTCTTCCTTCCGATAGCTCGAGTCCAGGAACTCAAAACTGATCCCTTGGACACGATCGGAAACGCAATTGCAGTTGATGCCCTTGAGGCCACTCACGGAATTATTGACGGCTCTGAAGCCCGGTTTGTCTTTCAATTAATGTTGAAACCAGCATCGGATGTTTGGGCTAAACGTCCGCCTTTCGGGATTGACATGGAGAGCGTAGCTGAGACGTACAAGAACAAGAAGTACAAAGGAGGAGCCTCCCGCCTGTTCGGAGACAAATCGGGGAATATTGACCCGTCAGCTGACGATATCCGGATTGCGCGGGTTCTCAAAGACCAATTCGGCCAACCCGGATTCTATATTAAAATTCGGCTTGTGGCTGCGACACCTGATCCAACAGCCACCTCGAATTATTTCCGGCGTGTCGAAAACGCACTCACAGCCCTCGATAACCCCTATTCCCAACAGTCGATTTCGGCGGAAATTCAAAAGGAATCCAGGTTAGGCAAACTCATTCATAACATGATCGCACGAGATATGGGATTGAGTCTCACCGATCGTATGGGTGAGCGGAAAATGATGGCGACGACTGACGAACTGGCGTCTATTCTACACCTGCCAACTGATGGAAACATTACAGCCATTGACTGGGCTACGATGGACCAGGGTTATGGTGTCCCAGAGGATCTCCCGGGCTTCTGGGATGTCGTAGACGATACCGAGTTTGAGAGCGCAATGAAACAAGACCTACTCGAACTGACCGGAGTGAACCCATGAACTCGTTTAATGATTCAGCAAGCGAAAGTACAGAGTCAGAACCCGACCCTCACAAAGAAGAGAAAGAACTGATCAAAAGCAGACTGGGCGAGTACACAGAGCGATATGCCCTACAGAGCGAGAGTATTGAAACCAAATACGGGCGAAATCTAATCTCCGACGCTAGGACTGTCGATGGCATTGACGGCCAATACGCAAGCCCCGAATTACGGAAACGGATTGAATTTTCGCAGATCAATCGCGAACAACCCATTTGGTTAGGGATCGACACCAATTCTAAGCGAGACGTTGGGATCCCTCGCGAACGTTTCTTTCAACACACGCTCATTCTCGGGTCGACAGGATATGGAAAAACGACTCTTCTAAACAATACCCATCTTCAGCTCATCTTAAGCCAAACCGGGATGGCGATTATCGACGGCAAAGGGGACAACACGCCCCACCTGTTTCAACGGATCCCTCAGGGACGATTGGATGACGTAATCTACCTCGATATCGGCGGGTTCAAAGGCTATGCTTCTGGTTTCAATTACCTCGATACTGGCCTCTCTCCTTCCGATCCTGCCTACGATACTTTGGTCCGTTCGATTGTGACCAATCTCTTGCTCCTACTTGACGTCGATGCCGTGGTCGAAGACAGATTCGAAAACATTCTCGTCGAGGTCGTGGATACGATGATTCGTGTCGATACAGACCTGACTTTGGCCGACCTCTACACATTCCTGGATGAGATCGATTTCAGCGCAACCGGGTCTTCGGAAAATCAGGACCAGGACGTTTCGTGGCCGAGTGAGACCAACTCGGCTGACAAAGAAATCAATCTTGAGGACATTTCCGACCGTTTCATTCAGAGTATCATGGAGACAAATACCGAAATCATCGATGCACTCAATCACCTAACTACTGTCCCAGACGAACAGCTCGAGCATTTCCACAATGCCTTGGGGTCACTCCTTCGAAAGAAACCTCTTCGCCGGCTGATCAACCAACGCACTTCCGACTTGACGATATCAGATGCCGTCGACAATGGCAAGGTCATCATCTTCCGGTTAACAGGCAGTACGAAAGAACGGAAATTGCTCGGTACTGCATTTCTTCGACGGCTATGGGCAGTCCTTCGATCGCGGAGTGAAATGCGTGAAGAGGAACGGAATCCGTTTTTCGTCTCGATCGACGAAGGCCAAAACGTCGTTCGGGACAGCGTAACCGTCTCAGAAATGTTGCGAGAGGCACGAGGGTACAATGTCGGCTTTCTCTTTGCCACTCAAAATTTAGCAGGAATAGACCCCGAGACAACCACTCAACTCTACAGCAACTCAGAGTCAATTCTAACATTCAGTCAAGGCGGCACCCAAGAGGTCGAACAAGTTGCCACTCAGCTGGATGTGGACTCACAAACCCTCATAAACGAATCCAAATACCATGTGTGGCTCCGTATCGACCGACCTGACAAAGGCCAACGCACCGATCCAATCCGGGTCTATACTATGCCACCATACCCACCGCTTCGATCCCGAGAGGCGAGGGATAAAGTACTAGAAGAAAATATCAAGAAATACGGCACTCCAACCGATGAAATGAGCGCCTTCGCGGCCATCTCAGAACTTTCGATGTTCAACTGACCATGTCAACGAAGACAAAACAAATCCACGGAGATGGAAAGTACGTCGACGAATACATCAAAATCGTCCCAACAGAGGAAAACGTCACAGATTCACAAATCGCCCAGCAGATCAAGAGCTTGCGAAATTTCAAAAAAGACATCGAAGGCGGTGTCTTAGCAAAGCGGTTCGGAAAAGAAGAGCCACTAAATATCGCACTTCATGCATACAGCGAAGGAGAAGACGAACCAGTTGAGCTCTATTTCGGTGCCGAAGACGATATGGAAACACTTGATGACCGTCTTCGGGAAATATACCCTTCATCCTGGTCAGTAGAATGGGTGAAAATCGACCCACAAAAATTGATTCACCGGCCAGTTGAACTCGATTTGCAGGAATTCCAGCACCATCTTACTCATGGTAATCTCTTGATTGATGCCGAAGATTTCGCAGCCAATTCTGTAGTCGACAAAGAAAAAGACGAAGAAGGAGATGGAGCGGAAAGCGACGGCTCAAACGGACCTCTTGAAACAAATGACCCTTCTTCCAAACCTGCATCAGATGACGAAACCCAACCCGTCGAAGGAAATTACACCCCCTCACCAGAGGAAGGGGCAGCGGGAGTCCAAGCCTTCGAATCCGAAGCCGAAACTGAACTCCCTAATCTCGCCGATGATGTTGATGTAGAATCAACCATCTATCAATTGGACCCCGCCTCGAATATACCTCAAGATGGAACTCGTTCAAATCTAAACCGACCAACACTGACTGGCGATGGAACCGTCTACGCCCGTCTAGGCAAAGATGCGACGGCTTTCCAAGGGGTGCGATGGTTTGGTATTCCAGACCGCAAAAACGACTGGATGACGACCCTCGGACCAGGGGAATCCCATCTGTCAGATGTTACCGGAGAAAAAGAGACGTCAGAAGATGTCACCGTTCTAAATTCGCTCTTCAACAGAATGACGGATATGGCTGAACCTGTGATGGTTCAGATCATATTTCGGGCCAAAAAAGATTGGTCAAAATCAGCTGAAAAGCGCAAGAATTCGATTCGCAAAGGCGAAGACACGTTTGGACAAAAAATTCTCTCCGATATTGCAGTCGCAAGGGAGAAAAACTCGTCTAGTTCGCCATCGGATGAAGACTCCTCTTCAGAGGATGATTCTGTTGATTATTCAAGTCTCAATATGCAAACGGGCGATTTTGGCGAGGTATCCAAACAACAAAAACAACGGCTGGACCGGATCGATGCGAAAGAGCCGGAGAAAACCTTCTCCGTAAACATTCGAGCGATTTCAGCACGACCGATACTTGGCCCACTTTACGCGAATCGGACGGAAGAAGATCAACAGCATGAGCTCAGACAACTAAGCAACCTCCTCGACCCACTCGAAGGCCGTTTCTACAATATTGAAGGCGAACTGGTCCTCGATGACAGTGGTGCAAAAGCTACAGACGGTGGAATCGTTAGTAGCGTGAAAGGGAAAATCAGCAATCGACAAATAACCCCTCTCGACGTTTACGACCGGATTCTCGATTGGGAATTGCTATCTGAATTTGATAAGGACCCATTCCTCGAGCGCCTCAAACAGGGGAAGAAAAAACAGCCCGAGATCGTGATGAATGCAATCGAATTGTCGAGTGTGTTCATCATCCCCTCCGGAGATAAAATGTCTCGGGAAGCATACCGAATGACCCACTCGACTCAAATGGACTCTCGGCCTTTGACTCCTCCAAAACCCAAATTGCTTAATCAGTTCAAAAACGGGATGGCAATCGGACATCCGGTTGACCAACAGGGTTCACCTCAAGACAAGCCAGTTGAATTGACTGAAGATGTTCTCAACACTCACTACGCCAGATTCGCTGCATCAGGTGCAGGGAAAACCGTCGCGACGATAAACGATATTCTCTCACTTCACAGAAATATCGGTGGGCCCACGATCCTAATCGACCCGAAGGGGGGAGATATGTGTCCCTCCTATCTTCGAGCTCATTTCGCTCAGTTCGGCACGCTCCAAGACGTCCACTACTTCAAAGCACCAGAAAACATCCCGGCGATCCCATTCTTCGACATCCGCCCATTGATAGCTGGGCGAATGGACCGCGAAGACGCGATCCAGCACAAGGTCGATCACTTCCATGAAGTGATGGCGATGATCATGGGAGAAGACTACGAGCGTGCCTATGTCGGTCGGATGATTATCACCTATCTAATCAAGGCACTTTTCGACAGGAAAACCGCCGGGAATAAGGACCAAACTGACGATAACGCAAGTCCAGAGTCGGGCGGGGAAGGAGACAACGAACAAGATGCAGATGGGCAAGCAACCTCCCACTCTCCTGAAGACCCTGATAACGACGAAAAAGGGGCCTACCTTTTCGATGAAGGTCCCGGTGACGAATCTGAAGAGGATCCCGATGGCGAATATATTGACGAAGATTCTGATATGGATGATCTGTTAGACCAATCCAAACTCTACGAAGAACGTGAACGAGGGCCTGATTATTTCGGATTCAACGAACTCTACTCGGCAGCAAAAGCAATGCTTGAGAATGAAGAGATACCTTCTACTTCCACCCCTGACCAACCCGAAATGGCTCTCGAACGCCATACTGAGCAATCTGATCGGGACTTCCAGCAAACGATGAGCGCGGTGATCAACCGCCTCGACAAGATTCGAGAGAACATCCACATTTTCAAGATGTTCCAATTGATGGCTCATTGGGACGAAGAAAACGACAAATACGTCTACGAACACGAAGAGACGGGAGACGAACGACCAGTCTTAGACTTTGCTGAATTCTTCGACGAGGATGCAGTGATTCTCTTTGATATCGGCGATCTCCGAAACGAATCCCAGAGAGCGATGACTGTCACTATCGCCAGTCAACTTTGGGCTCAATTGAAAGCCAACCGAAGACGGGTCCAAGGAGAACTGAAAGAAGATTCACCACAGGTCAACCTGATCATTGAGGAAGCTAAGGACGTCATCGTTTCCGATCTATTCCGGAGTGACATCATCCCAGAAGCCCGTGAATTCGATTTATCTCTCGGTCTCATCATGCAGTACCCCGAACAGGCCAAACACGAAACGGGTGATAAAGGCCTGTATAGCGAGATTATGAATGATATTCAAGCGAAGATGTTTGGGAAAATCATGGTCGAAGACCGAGTGGCGGAGTCGATCACTCACGGTGTTCGAAATGAAACTAGCATCCGGAATAAAATACAAAGCCTTCCAAAGGGCCGGTGGATCGCAGACTTGCCTGCCCCCACATATGGGATGGAACGTCCCTCCCCCTTCTCGATTTCTGGCCTCGAGATCCCATTAGGTCATCCGAAACACGAACGTGAAATGACTAAAGCTGGCTATAATGTCTTCAAAGATCAACGGCGGAAATCCTTCGAGAAGACTCACAAAGAACTCGCCCTAGGGCCAGTCATTGATTTCGACGAGGCTGAACCAGAAGAAGGTGCACCAGGTGTATCGAGACAAACAAAAGCACGCGAGGGAGACAAATATACAAGCGATCTCAAAGCCCAAAGTAGGATTTCTGGCAAACCAAAATCGCCTGACGCAGATATCACAGAACGAAAAGACTTTGACGATACCGGGGAGCATAGCGGGGCCATAGACAACCAACTCACAGAGGATGTGCCTACCAAAGGGGCCGGAACGTCAAATACGAAAGACGAAACTCCATCGGAAAATGCGAGCGGTGCAGCAATTCCAGCCCAAGCTAATGCTAATCAACCGGCCAATCAAGGTCCAGACGTAGATGCCGAGGAAGGTGGCTCATTCGGCAAAGAAGACCGAGAAGAAGTCAATAACCTCCAAGAGGATTATGGAGGTGCTGATCAGCACGAAACAACTGACCCCAACGAAGGACCGAAAACAGGCGGTTCAGATTCCTTCACAGACGACAACTCAAGCGAACCCGAAACACAATCCCAGCCCAAGAGAGAGAAAACGAAAACCCAGCTCGGCATCCCTCGATACGGAGACACATTCAAATTCGACGACGAATCGGTCGCCGAAGAAGACATACTCAAATTCATGAACGAATTCGGAGAAGGTGATCCACACACCACCCTTTCGATGATTTCGAGATTGGAATTCAGTGCAGAGGGGTGGGTTGAACTCATCGGGGTCTACCTCGACCAAGATGATGACCGAACGATCGAGGACCTGAGTGAATTGCCAGAGGGGTATGAACTTGATACAGTTGAAGATGAACTCGATGACAAACGGCTAGGACTCGAGGATCCAGAAGTAGTCACCGCAGAAGAATTCCCGATTCAAGCAATAAATCTGGAAGGGAATGATCTGTCCGGCTCACAAGCGAAATTCCTCATTATGATTGGCCGTGCCGTCAAAGGCAATCTGGATGATTATGACCTCCTTGATTCGATGAAAGACCTCCCCGAACGGGCCGGAGGTCCCGACCTCGACGACCTTGAGGATCGAGATTTCATCCAAAGGGAAAAACTACAGAGCAAGTACTTCACTCTACTTCCGAAGGGGTGGAAGGCAATCCCTGTAGACCAACCCACAAATCCAGGTGAGGGTGATTGGGCCGAACATACCCCTCACCGTGTGATCGTAGAAACTCTCAAACGATACTACGATGAAAAAATGGATTTCGATATTGTAATGAAATACTACAGAATTGGCGATTCTGTCTTTGACTTATTTGCAGCCGAATCTCTTGATGATGATGCCAAAAATGTAATTGCGGAAATTGAAATGGACGATAATGACCACAAAGGCACCATGCAAGATTACCATAAAATGGCCGCTCGGAGTGGGGCGAAAAGTCTCTGGGTATTCAAATCCAGTTCGGAGGCGAAGAAAATCGTGAACAGGATCCTCGAGGAATTAGATGAAGAACAATTGAGCACGGAAGATACACGCTCTATCACGAATATGAATGAGGCTTTGGAAGAGCGGTCATTGCCCGGGCTGAATGAGGTAATGACTTTCCACAATCTCAAGCAGGAGGTCAAATCAACATGAATTGGAGACCCTCAAAACCCGGTGAGATGAATTCCTTCTACCAGGAGGAATTCCCAGATTACAAAGACTCAATGCCGCCATTTGTGCAGGATAGACACCCCAAAGAGTACGGGATCGAATTGGAACCCCCCCACCCGATCAAGAAAAACGAAGCATCAAAACGGTCGTTCATCCGGAGGCATACAGCCACAACTAACGGAGAGAGAAGGCAACAACTGATCAGCCCGTTTGAGGGGGTCGGCGATCAAGGGATCCACCCAATCAACTTCATACAAAACCCTGCAAAAAACGATCCAACGAACTCAGGTTATGAATTGACCGACCCCGCAGTGCTGGAAGATGGGACCGATCCAGTCGCTAAATCGGTGTATGCTTCTCTCGATAATTGGGATCGGAATCGGATCACAGCAGTTGATATCGACGCCAAAGATGTCGCCCTCAATCGTCTCCCTCTCGATGAGGACGATCAAAAAGACGACGAGACAGAACAGCAGGCCAAGCTAAGACAATCAAATGTGGTTGAAGCAAGTCCCGAGGGATTCCCATACGAATTCAAGGACATTCGGCGGGCCATACAGATGGCCTTCGAGATCAAGAACATCTTTGAGACTAATTACGAAGCTGAATCCACACTCGTCGTTTACTCTGGTCAGGGAGCCCATGTTTACCTATTAGATAACGACGACTACCACAACTATGACGAACCGAGCCGAAGGGTAATCGCAACGGACTTGATCGAAAATCATGGATACCCAATCGATAAAGCAGTCACCATCCAAGACAACAGACTCTTGCGGGTTCCGTTCACCCTTCACTCGGGGGTGAGTCGGGTAGTGACCCCGATCGAGAGCCCGGATTTCGACTTCAAAACGCAATCAAAGCCGAGGTTCCTACAATGAGCAGTAACCTGGTCGAAAACACAACAGATGCCATTCAGATCGCTGCAAGCCCAGCTGAACAGCCGGAAATGGCATTTGAACAAGTGCTGAGTAAAGCTGTAGGGCGTTTCGGAAAAACCCGCAATCCGAAAGAAAAACTCGCTCAAAAAGTCGATGAATTTGGCGTCGAAGCTCTTTACAATCACACTTCAAAATTGTCGGTGGCTGAATACAGGGACATCGTTGTGAGGGACCCTCTTCAGTTGATGATTAGAGCAGGTTTTGCTACTATTGTGATGGAGAATCACGACCGAGTTTCAGGGATTCCCAACGAGTACATCAAGCTCTCAGATTATGTTGCAAACGAATATGCGAGAAGTATTACTGGGTTAATTGACGCAGACGAATACGAAATTGATGAAGAATGGATCTACGACGTCATTGGAGATCGGCTGTATGCCAGTTCATCGCCAAAGAAGGAAACACACCCGGGAACCGTCATTTCTCGAACGGATGCAACGTTTGAGGATAAAGCCGGGAAATTTGTTGAAATACCACTTATTTCAGCCTCACCAAAAGCACTGATTTACGCCTCGGATAATTCGTGGGAAGGCAAATTCAATCAAGGGAATGGTCAGGTCGAAGGTGAACTACATTCCTTTGTGAGGAACAACAACCTCTACGTTCCATTCCGTCATCTCAAATGGAAACACTACCACACTCTTGCGGATGATTTCGAGGTATTTGTCAACTGGCTCCAGGACAAAATCACAAGTGGCGAATTGCAGCACTTGCTTGAAAACACTCCAAAAATCGATAGTGAGATAGAAGGCTTCTATAGTAGAAACAAGAAAGGGGCTGTCGTTACAGGATGGACTGAAGACGAACAATTGATTCGGGTTCTTACGACTGTATTAGAGGACTCAAACTTAGATGAAAACGCCCCACATTCAGCAAGCAAACTCCACAAACTCACAAATCATTATACCCTCGAGGATTGGCAACAGGCAATAGTCAATCAGATCACGAGCCCAAAACAGCTTGGAAAGAAGCTCACAAGCATCGCCAAAAATAGCGGCTCCTCGAACGTAACCATCCAAGAAAATGAGGAGGGTACAAGGAACGAATATATTATCGGTCAAGTCGGGCGAGACACGCGAAGATTGGCAGTGAATGAACTAGAGGATCTTTTCGAATTGCCCTGTTTCAACAACCTTGATGAGCGCCTGAAAAACAAAGGGCCTACTCGTTGGGAACTGTATTCATTGGTCCGCACCATCTCTTGGCTGCCGGAATACTATGACAATGATTTCGGAGACACTTTAGAGGATATCAAAGATCTCTTTTCGAGATGGTCATGGTATGATCCAGCTGAAACTGAATACCAAGTCCAGTATGAATTGACCGGGAGTAACAACCTTGGTTTGATGGATGCAGATGCGGAAGTGCTTCCGCTAAATTGTAACAACGAGAATTGGGAAGCCAATTATTGCATTGGGGCAGATGAGTGTCCTTACTACACAATGTATTCGGCCCTTCCATTCCATCAAGACCTCTACGATCAACTCGATGATGGCAACGACTAGGTTTTGATATCATCCTTCACAATCTCCGCGCAGTTTTTTTG
Source organism: Halodesulfurarchaeum sp. HSR-GB (assembly GCF_031432215.1). Classification (NCBI taxonomy): domain Archaea; kingdom Methanobacteriati; phylum Methanobacteriota; class Halobacteria; order Halobacteriales; family Halobacteriaceae; genus Halodesulfurarchaeum; species Halodesulfurarchaeum sp. HSR-GB. The sequence goes on from NZ_JAVKGN010000002.1 coordinate 21,540, forward strand.
GCACTATTCTAATAGAAGCCCCCTTGCAAGGTTGATGTGACGGATAAACGGGTTTAGAGAGGCTGAAAACCCCAAACCAGACTATATTCTCGTTTCCTATTGTACACTAATAGAGTGAATAAACCAATTTCTACCTATACAGCCCCTCACACAACCGTTTTCCTGCATATTGCTCGATCTATTCCACTAGTTGTATCAATTTTCCATATTTCAACCGTTTCAAGCCCTCACACAACTGTTTAGCCCAAATTAATGGGTTGAGACGTCGGTTAAAGTGGGCAAAACGCCGAATTATGGGGTTTTGGGGCGTCACACAACCGATTAGATTTCCAGAATACATCAGATGGCACCCTATCGGGCTCAATCGCCCGAATTTATAACTATCAAGCCCTCACACAACCGATTTGGAGACAAAACCCGGATTTTGATTTTTTCACAACCCCGGTTATTTGATTAGAAGCGAGTAAACGATCTATAGGCAAATCTAAGCCAGTTTTCACAACCCCAAATCCTGTTTCTACTTCCGTAAGGGGGGTGGGGAAATAGTAGTAATAGAGAAGGATGTCGGGAGAGGTGTAGAGCAGACGCCGGGACAGGGCTTGGAGGGAGATGGAAATATCAGTTAGGCTGAAATGGGTGTGGGACACCCAGGATTAGATAGAGGGTTGCCCCACCAGGGCTGGCTAAGTGATGGGGTGGGGTTCACGATGGCACAGGAACGTAGTGAGTAACGGACTCGAGCTGTGGTTTGGATATCGCGGAGACGGGAGACGCGGGGAAAGCGAGGTCGGGTAGCGCAGGGTGGCTGGAGTTTTTCTGCGCCGTGAGGAATTGAACTATGAGCAGTAGTACTGCAGGAGTCCAGTCGACCCTGGGGAGTATCGAGCGGTCGCACGGGATCACGCCGGAGGAGCGGAAGCGTCAAGTCGGGTCAGAGAGCCTGCCAGCTCGAGGTCGGATTCGCGATGAACGCGAGTTCATCCCGGAGGGTCGAGGCGCGATGCGTGGGTCGGGGTTCACGCACACGATGGAGGGCGACCGATGATGCAGGAACGAGCCCGGCGGGAGCCGGAGTTCGATGAGGCGGGGTTGGAGAAGGAGCACGAGGCGACAGTTCAGCGGTTGCCGCACATCGACGATCGGGCATCGGGCGAGGAAGGCTGGTATGGGGCGTGGGTCACGGACAGGCCGTGCCCCAGGTGCGAGGTCGGGGTAGTGGTTCGATCAAACTCGACGTCGACGCCGCCGACGATCTCGAGCAAGTCGTGTTCGGCAAATTGTGGGTGGGGAGATTCCGATCTGTAGGCCACGACGTCTTTTTTTGCCGAGTACAAGACGACCCGGTAACCGTACCGGGTCATGGTCTACCGGGTGACCGTACCGGGTCATTGAGAGTCGTTGCGCCGCCGGGGGTAGACGTCGAGGGCGCTGATACGATCTGCGAGGGTTTAAGGGGGTTGAGACCGGAGAATTAGTTGTCGCATGTCGGAGCTAATCGTCAAGGCAGCAGTCAAGGAAGCGGTCGGTGAAAAGAACGTCTCCTCGGAGTTTTACGAGGCGCTGGATGAGGAGGTAGGCGAGCTCCTCGATCGGGCGAGTGAACGAGCGGAGGCGAACGACCGGAAGACGGTGCAGCCGCGAGACCTGTAGGCAAGCCCACCGTCCAGGAAGCCGGTCGCCTCGACCCGCCGTGCCGCCGCTGCGCGACGGTGGTGTGCTTACGGCGTCAGGGCGGGCTCGAGATTGCCCGCTTCCTGAAAGACCTGATTTCAGTTTTCGAGAGAGGCGATGCCCGGAAACCTCACGACCGTGTGAGGTATGCTTGCCCTCTCCGCAGGGCCGGGCCCCTTCTCGCACGGTCCGGGACCTGATCGCCGGGTCACGATCGTCGGGCGAACCTGCCCGCTCTAGACGCCGAGCGGGTCCCTTCACCCGAGATCGACCGCGTCAGGTCTCCGGTTACCGAGCGAGAGAACTTCCCGGCGGTGGACACCCAGGTTCTAGGTCAACCGACCAACAACGTTGGGGGGCAAGTATCCCTCGGGATTCCTGCGCGGTCAGTTTGCCGATCGGCGCGACCGCCCCGCCACGCATCGCGCCGACGTTTACCTGCCCGCGCACCCCGGGTCCCTCCCGCTCTGACCACCGAGCGGGTCCCTCCCGGGGTACGGAACTGCGCGCGAGACTGCTCGCGCCTCAGCGCGAGCTTCCATCGTGCTCGGGTGCGCCATACGGGCCGGCGGCGCACCTCCTTCGACCGCGCGGGGTACGTAGTTCCCTGCTACCATTAATCTGAGTTACCCTATACGCCGCGCTCGACTGCGCTCCTCAACGACCGCTTGCGGTGCTCGCGTAGTCGTGTTCGCGCTTCGCCGTAGGGCTCGCGAACACTGCCGGGCTTGTGGGCCTGACACTATTCCACGACGGACTTGGTTGCGACGTGGAAGCCTTTTCTTGGCCCATTCGCGGGCTGCCGGGCGCGACTCCTTCGCATGCAGATTCGACCGACTCTTGCTTCGGGCAACAACGCTCTCGCGCCGGTCGGACACTTCACCGACACGGCGCTGCGAGCCGCCGACGGACGGCGACTCCATCCCCAACGCCCCGCAACGCGGGGTCGCCGTTGCGACGGTTACAGGAACTTAATCCCCCCCAACAACGCCCCTTCAACCGACCAACACCGCCCCTTCGACGGGGGTTAAGTTCCCGGCGGTCGGCCCGCCCCCGACCGCGTTTGTTGCTCCTCGCGGGCGAGCGGACTTCATCGCATGCAGAATGCGTCGTGCCGGGCGATCCGCCTGACCGCAGGCGGACGAGCCGTATATGGGTAACTCTTCGGCGAGTGAGGGGAGATCGAAGGCTGCGGGCGCTGAGACGGACCGCTTCCGATGAGCAAGCTCATCGGCCGTCTCAGCACTCCTCGCAATACGATCTCTCCCTTCCTTCGCCTCGGTCGTCTTCGACGACCAGATCATAGAATAAATTGGCCCCGTCAGGGGCGTGCGCGACTCCGTCGGCGGTTGTGGCGAGTCGCGAGCGGTCAGTTGCGGTTTTTGCCCAGCTTGGGTGAAATAACAATGTCTGGTACCAACAGCAGTCAGTTTGGCGCACAGTCGGTTGAACAGTCTCAGGCCGAACGGTTCATGGCGATGAGCGGCATGGTGGATTCGCCGTTCTCGGTCCAGTCGGAGTTGTTCGGGAACGCGGAGCAGCAGCAGGTGATCCTGGCGAGTGCAGGTGCGATGGAGAATGACGGGTTCGAAGATGTGACGCCCATGCAGGCGGCAGTGACGAACCGGCAGGGTCGGCATGCTGATCCGGATTGGAAGGTCCGGGCGCGAGAAATCCTCGAGAATCCGGAATCGGTGCCGCTCGCCACGGAGGAGCGGATTCGGGGCGAACTCGAGGAGCGTGAGCGTCATGCCGATACGCGAGCGTCGGCACAGCAGTCCCTCGAACAGCAGTTGGGGGGTCAGGATGTCGAAGCGATTCATAGGTCGAATGTGAGCGAGGCAGCAGCCGAGCGCCGGGCCGAGCGCGATTCGCGGGCTGTGCAGGCTCCGCGTGATTGGAACGATCGTGACCCATTGGCCGATATCGACGCGGAGTTCCGCGAGGTCCTGCAGGAACGCGCTCAGGATCACGCTGCGGAATTTGTCGAGGGTGCCACGGTTGGCGAGTTCATGCGGGATGTCGCGGCTCGCGTGGCATACGTGGGTGACTCCCCCCTCGACGCGCTGGAAGGCACCATCCAGGATTGGCAGGAGGATGGTCGAATGCACAAGCGGCTGGGAGACATCAACCCCTTCGGTGAGTCGGCTGATGAGGATGATGAGGAGTCGGTGGCTGCGGAGATCGGCGCGGAACTGGACGCGGGTGCCACGGTGAGCGAGGCAATCAACCGGGTCACGGACGGCGAGTGGCCGGAGATGGGGTGTCAGGGTTGGAGTGACATCGAAGGTCCGGATCTGGTCCCCCGGTTGGAGTCCCCGCGTGATGTCTCGATCTACGATGGTGATGACAACGTGAATGTGCGAGTCCAGGTGGATCAGTTGTGGGATCCTGCGGGAGACTCGCAGTTCCAGGTTGGTCTGGTGAAGCCGGTCGATGACGCGGAGGAGTCGGGGATCAAGATGAAGTTCACCATCTGGAAGCGGTCGAACGCAGATTGGGACACCCCGGATGGCGAGGAACGCCTGGTTGAGGGCGATGTGCTGCAGATCCGGGGCGCTCGGGTGAATGCGTGGTACAAGGGTGGATGGCGCACCACGCTGGCAGCAGATTCGGACACCCTGATCCGGGTTGAGGAGCGTGGCGAAGGCGGCTCGCCGGATGGAGCGTGGGACGTCGAGGTTAGCTACGAGGGTGACCCCCAGGAGGCTGTCTCGCAGGATTTCTCGGTCGCGACTGGCACCGGCCCGTCAATCGGGCTGTAATCGGGGGCCTTCGGGTCTTCGATTCGGCTTTTCTTTTTTCCGTATGCTACGTAGGGGGCGGTTCCTGACGGAACGCTCCAGTCGTGCCGGGCATACGTCCCGCTCTGGCCGATGCCGGGCGCGATCCACGCTGCCTGGGTGTCGGTTCTGTTTTATTTTCCCCCTGCGAAGGTGGAGGTCCTGGATAGTGACATTGCACCATGGCCCGAATTCCTGAGCTCGTTCGCAATCTCTCCGATCCGTTTGAAATCCGGATGGAGGAGATTCGATTCGAAGACTACTGTTCCAAGGTTGGTACCAGACCAGTAGTTGTTGACGGTCACCTCACCCACCTCCAGAGCCTCCGCTTTCGATACTCCGTTGACGTCCACGCCCCTGACAACCTGAACCCCCACGGGCGGCTCGCGATCTCGCACCCTGTGTACCCTGACGGGGTGCGGGTCGTGATCCACTCTTCTCAAGAGTACCCGGTTTCGCGGTTCGACGTTTCCCGGCTTGCGCCGTCGACGTTGCGGCCTCATGCGGCCCATCTGCCGTTTGAGACCGCGCTTGACGTTGCGGTGGAGGCCGCTACATACTATCGGTTTTACCACTCCCCCGTGTTGCCGCCGCATCCCCGCGTTCGGCGGGCTGCCCGCCGTCTTCGGTCTGTCGTGTGGGGCTGATTACTTCCAGTTATTTTTGCACCTCTTGTTCTGAATTGGAGGTTTCGATTGATGCACGACCCCACTGAGTTCGTCGATGCAGAGTCCGATCACAAACTTCCTGATGGCGCCGAGTCCACCGCTCGGCCTATCCAGCGGTAATGCGTCGTTCCGGGGCACAAGCTCTCCTTCCGTTGGTTTGTGTTCCTCGTCGAAAACTGAGAGGAATGAGCCAGAAGCGCAGCAGTCACCGCAACGCAGGCCTGTCGGGCGTGCCGACACCGAGGCTTCTGGTTTTTATTCCTCCTGAAAAACTGAAGGTGAGTAGCCCAGAGGGGGCGATCCGCCTTCGACACTTCGAAACTCCGAGGTAACCATGAAACGAAATATCTTGGTCTCGACCCACGGTATGTTCCAGAACGAAGAAAAACTCACGGACGAATTCGATGGCCTCGCGGAGGTCCTTGAATACGGTCTCGAAAAAGGCCTCGAGGAGATGATGGGCGTCGGCTCGCTCGAGGGCCGCACGATCCTCTTCGGGCGCGAGTACTCGGTCGGCGAGGCGTTCGAGGAAATCGACGGTATCGAGGAAGTCGTCAACGAGCCCATCTCCGGGAAGAAGCTCGTCAATCACGATTCCTTCGACGTCGGCGAGGATGAAATCGGTCGGGCGATCGGGCAGGCGCAGACGCTCGCCGAAAAGGCGCTCATGCACGACCCCGAGGACTACATCGAAACCGACCTCGATCAGGCCATCGCCATCGCGAAGAACACGCCCCGGCCTGACGGCGTGCTGATCCTCTCGGATGGTTCCACGCCGCAGGGTCTCACTCGCACGGTCCGAAACGCCATCGCCGAGGGCATCCCGGTCGTCGCGCTCGACATCCGCGAGACGGTCGACTGGGAGTCCCACTTCGCCGAGCAGGAGGCCGAGGAGCAGGCCGAGCCGGCTGAAGCCCCGGCAGCGTCCCGCGAGCGCCCGGCGGCTGAGGCGCACGCTGTCGCAGGCGGCGACTGAACGCAGTCGCCGTCGCAACCCCCTTTTTGCTTCCCACGCCTTATGTAACAGAATCCGGATCCCCCAGCACGATTCGTTACATAAGGCATGGCCGAGCACACACACCCGGCTCTGATTTTTCTCTCCTTTGAGCGAATTGAGGGTTTTGACCATGTGCAAACACCCGAGCTACCGGAAATGTGAATGCAGCGAACTGCCAACTGGTCCGACCGATGATGGCCCCCTGCCCGAGGGCGCGTCATCCGCAGCGGCTCCGATCGACACCGGGCGAAAGCAGGTGTTCTGAGTTATGAGCGCCCAGGAAGTAACGATCTACACGATCCTCGAGCAGTACATGAGCCTGTTCGAGGTCCAGGAAGCCGTCGATGACGTCTCCCTGCAACGCGAGGATCTTCGGACGGTGACGGCTATCCAGCTTCGGATCCGGAATACGTTCGTGGAGCCAATCGAGCTGCGTCTTCGCGAAACCAGGTCCGGGCGAGGGTACACGCTCGAGCAGCGAAGCCAAGGTGGCTGGGATCGATGGCACGGCATCGAATCCTTCGAATCGCAGACGGCTGGGGTATTCGGACTCTTCAAGCTGGCTGTCGAGAAATCCGGGTTCGATCCCGACAAACTGCCGAAAGCCGTTGGGGGACCTGAATCCGTGACCCGCTCGACTCAGGGAGGCAAGACCGCCTGACGGATGGCGCTGGAATTCTTTAGTAGACTGATGGCGCGTCACTTCGTTTTTTGGCCTCCCTGAGTCGGTGCGAGGTAATTATCGTGAGAGGTCCCAATCTATGCTCGATTTTCAGGGTTGTCTGCGGGCCACTGACTCAGGGTTTTGCCGGTAGTTCAGCACAAGTTCGCCGGTTTCCGCCGATTCGATTCTGCCAATTTCAACGATGCAAATTGAGAGGGGACTATTATGGGAGAGGGGTGCAGAAGGAGGTGTGGCGGGGGATGGCTCCCGAAGGGGGTCAGTTTGACAGCACTCACCCACACCATGGCCGCCAGACCGCCCGCCCCCGCCCGGCTCCAGGTCTCCAGAGCACCCGCTTTCCCCAAGAGCAGGCTGACATCCTACTATAGTGGGAAAGGGGCCCCAAGAGCAGGCCACCATACCACTAGAGGGAGGTGTCCCAAAAGCAGGCCACCATAGATGTCTAGAGTGGTATACAGAAGCCCCAAGAGCAGGCGGCCATCTATCCGTGTCTCCAGAGCACGCCTCATCTCCTTTTTTTTCGTCCCTGTCAGTGTGAGACATGGTCTCTCATGAACAAGCTGACGCTAGTACGGTAGAAGTCGATAGTGGGGTCATCGCTAACCTTCTCGTCCCGTTTCGAATGGTCGAGACGTTGATTCCCAACGCTCCGGAGGAGTATCTCACCGAAGCGCTCCGGTCTGCCAACGCCCGATACAAGTTGCTCACTGCGTATCACGAGGCGACGTCGATTTCTGAGTCGATGAACGATACCGAACGCGCCCTCCAGGTCCTCCGGAAAGACCCTGTCCTCTCCGAACGCATGGGGTGGCTCGAGTACACCTGGGACGATGTCGGGGATATGCTCGAGGACGATGACTGGTTCTTCGATGAAGACGACCTTTGCGAAGCTGTCGCTCTCGCACTCGAAGTCCAGAGACAGTAGTAAGCGAATCTCGGGTAGGTAGTGACACTAGTCGGCCGAAGGACGACCTCGATCGTTCGTTTTTGTCCCTCGGTGGGAGTGACGTCAGTATCTACGAAGTGATTGAAGAAGCCGAACGGACCCACGGTGTCTCGCCCACGGAAGTCGAACAAGCCCTCGAGGAGGCCTTGAAAAACGGACTCGTGTACCATCGTGGCCCGAGAACCAAAGTGAGTTCCATCGAATGACTCGCAATTCCGATGGCGTCAAAGGCGCTAACAGTCGCTCGCTCACGAACTCCGCCATTCGAGAGCCCGACCAGATTCTCTATGGAGAATCGATCCCGACCTCTGGAAAGGTCCTGATAATCGCTGGCTCCCAATCGGCAACGGACGAGCTCTCCGAGCCCGGCCTGTCGCTCCTGATCGATAGTGCAATCGAATCGCTCCCCTTCAATCCAATCGCCGTCATCTCTGGCGGAGCTGATGGCGTCGATACGTTCGGCGAGAAGTGGGCCGATAAGAACGATCTGCCTATCGCCCGGTTCGAGCCAGAATGGGACGATATCGACCATCCCGATGCAGTCGTTCGAGAAGGACAGTACGGAAAGTACGACGCCGCTGCGGGGCCCCGAAGGAACCGATGGATGGCCGAGTACGCAAAGTTCTACGCCGAGCAAGGCGCCCTTCTCGCGCTTCCGGACCTCCCCAGTAGTGGGACCGAATCGATGATCTAGATTGGTCGCGAAGTCCTCGGCGATGTTGACGTTTTTGTGGTTCCCATTGGTGGAATTGAAGAGCCAACAAAGTACGACCACCTCGATCCCGTGCTTTTCCAATTATGACAAACAGTAAAACCCAGTTCAGTAGCAGAGTTGGAAAGATCCACGAAGATGAAACAGATGTGTACATCGGACGGGGCGAGGGAGGTGATGTACACATACTAAACAGTGAAGTGGGCGAGTACGGATGGCTCGGAAACCCATATCCGCTATCGGATTACGACCGTGAAGAATCGATAGCTCGATTCACTCGGGATTTTCTTGACCGGATTGAAAGCGACAAAGAATTTCGACATGCAGTTGCAGAATTGAAAGGCGAGAATCTCGGATGTTTCTGCCAAAATTTGGTAGATGAAGGACCTGCCTGCCATGGCGAGGTGATTGCTCACGTAGCTGATTTGTTATACAAGTAATTGGCCTCCTTGATCAAAGTATGCCGATAGCGTAGCGTTGGATTAGAACATCTCTATTCGAATGTTTTGATCGTCCCCCATTCGCTAGTTCGTCGGTTGGTCTTCTTTTTCTTGGGCTTGAGGAATTGACCCATGACCGTCAGAAACGGGCAAAATTGCGTGGTTTCGACGTTCAACCAGTTCCGCAACAAGCTCCAAGTCAGCGATCGGGAAATTGCCCAAGCCCTCCCCAACGAGAAACAGCAGGAGATGTTTCATACGTACAACAACCCGCCTGAAGAGTACGGCTCAGAACCCGATCCAGTTGATTCGATTGAAGATCTCCCTGATTGGGCCGTTGTCGAATTCCTTGAGCACGTTCGTCCGATAAACGTCACCCGAACCATTCGCGAGATCCTGACTAATCGAGATCAAGGCTACACCTACGTGTGGAACCGTTTCCACGGCCAGGATTTGCATACGATCGTCGAACTGCGCGAGTGGTAAATTGATTCCATGGCCCGAAGCATCTCCCTCGGAAACCCCGATTCCAACAACGGATCCAACGGTCGCGACATTGCTGATTCGATCACAAAACAACTTCAAGAGCAGAGAAACCAAACTTCGTAATTTCTAAACATACCCCAACAGTATCTAGGATTTAATTATCAAGATATAAAATAGACCCCAAGTTATTAGTTACTAGGACGTTTCACCATATACCAATGCGCCTTGCAACACCGACAGACTTTGGGATACTTGACGCTTTAGCCGATGGGAAGCGAAATCTGGCTGCGAATCTGTCTCCGGAGATCAAAAAAGATCGATCCTATATCAACACTCGTCTTCCAGCCCTCGAAGATTATGGTCTTTTAAATAAAATAGGTCCAGCTCCGAATAGCGGTCTATACGAAATCACAGATAAAGGAAAGCGAGTCCTCGAAATACACCAAGAACACCAGCCTGATAGTGCAGCATCATTTGACTACGAAACAGAACTCGAAAATTTAACAGCAGACTAAAACGGGGTTTTTAGGCCTCATTTTGCAGGCAGAGTCCGGTTTAAACAGGTGTTCCTCAATGGTTCACAAGCCACCACTCCCAAATAATTATGAAATCCCGACTGTCGTCAACGACTGGATCTTCAATCCAGATTCGAACAAGAACGGTCACGTCTGGGAAGGGCAGCACACCGATCGGTCTGTGGGCGTGTTCTCAAAAATCGGCGCACAAGGAGTGAGTGTGCGGGTCTTAGATGACCGAGTGAGCGGATTCGCTCGAAGCATTACACCCTACGAACGAGACGCCGATCCCGACGAAGACCACGAAAACGTCATCCAGTGGGGAATCGAACGAGCTGTTCGGTGGATGGAACGCCACTCCTCAGAGTCCTGGTCGCACTCAGCTGTGAAGAAGCCGCTTTGAATCCACCACCAGGACACACCCTCGGGTACTACTTCCTCGAAGAACGCGAACACATCATCTATTATGGCCGCGAGAATGCCGAATCTGAAAGTTCGTTGAATCCACATAGAGACTACGACGAAATCGAGCCCACGATCGATAACTGGGGCTATCTGACTGTTCAAACATACCGAGGGAGCGGGAATTCGACAATCGGTCTGGCACCGTGGGTTCGAGCTCACGACCACAAAAATCACGAAGTGGTTGATCCACCCGAAGAATGCGGGCTCGATGTCGCTCTAAAGCTGGCTCGAGAATACGTGATCGAAGAAACAGGCCTCGAACCTTCGGGCCCAGTATCCGGCCAAACTGGGCTTAACTCGTGGGCCTGAATGTTTTTTCCTCCGTTTGAATGCAATAGAGGCGTCCAACAATGCAAAAATGCCCGAACTGTCAAGCTGAAACGTTAGTGACGATCGTAACTGCGGTTGAAAAAGTGAGCGTTGATGATATCGGTGGGAACAATTCCCCTTCGCTGGTAGGACACAGCCACGATTTCTTCACTCGAGCGATTTTCAATGATTCAGACCGTCCACTCGTCAAGTGCCCCGAATGTGAGACGGTCTACTCCTTCGATTACGACAAGGGACTACTCCCCAACGATATCGACGATCTTCCGGACCCCGAACAGACTATTTCTACAAGCACTCCCGCTGGGAAATAGACGGTTTGGTGGCCCAATTTTTGCCACCCATATCACCAGTGAGGTAGTAAATCAATGGACCAGTCAGCCATCACCATCGAAGATGGGTCCGTATTCGTCGATCGGTCACCAGAAGCCGATGAACAACACGCCTGTCAAACGATGTCAGGAGAGGTATTCGAAGAGGGGGGCGTCATCAATCTCCGAAACGCCTTCCCCGCCCGATTTCTCGATTGGATGCCCGAGTATCCACCCGATGACCTTCCAGAAGAGGTGTACGAAGATCTCGACGATGACTATCCACACAGCATTGACGTGACCGAATCGCACCTCGTCGTTCCCGTGCGAGTCGAAAAACGGGGGTTCAAAGACCAGAGAAGTGCCCGAGAGGCCGCTGAACGACAAAACGAAGACGAACCCGGGGGAGAGAACTACCCCTACCAGGCTGTTCTACTGTCTGATACGCGGGGTCTGTAAAATATGACTGGGAGCAAACTCACCCGGTCACAGAAGTCAGCCCTCCTCGAACGAGCGAAAACGGTCGCACGACTGTGCTTCGAGCAGTTTGAAGACTGGGGGATGGAAGCATCGATCCAAGGCGGGATCGATGACACCGCTGACGAAAGGGCCACCAATGCAGATTTCGAGGGGCCAAGGTGGGCCGCTTACGAGTTCCTCAACACCAAACGTGAGGAGATCGCCTGGGAGTTATTCGACAAACCGAGGGTCAGGAGGTGAACGATATCCATGTCAAGACCAACTTTGGACAGTACCACGGATTCCAACGAGCCTCACACTCCCAGGAATGCTTCTGAGGGTCAAGCGATTCTCAGTACCTTTGGAATCTCGAACGATTCTGAGGCGAATCTGAGCCGCTCTGAGCAATCTGATGAGATCGACGAATGGGGGCCGACCATGGACCAGCCCCTCCCCTTCAAAGAAACTGAAGCGATGGCTCTCCCCAACGGGATCGACAAGCGTCGACTCGTCGATACTGGCCTTACTCCAAGGGACTTCAACCCCGATATCGGGCGATTTGACCCCGATTGCCACCCCGCAGACGCCGTCGATCCCGACGCGATCGAAGCGGAAACCGACCTCTTCCATGAAATCATGACCGAAACCACTCCATCAACCGACGAATCAGGCGAACAGATTCCCCATCCCTCGAGTGTTCACACGGAATTTCCAGACCTTGCAGAAATTCCAGAAAACGTCCCGACCGATGCGGAGAAAGCCGAAATCGAGCTCGCACAACGCTTCATCCGGGGCGTAATCCGAGAAATCGGGCATCACGACTCCGCTCGACGTGAATTGACCGACTGGGCTTCCAGTATCACTCGAGGCGACGAGACTGCATACCCCGAACCCCGGGTCAGCGACCCCCGAAAAGCCGCTTTCAGTATCGGTGTAGCGGAATTCGCCCGCTCTCAAGTCAAAGACGCCGAGAAAGTGAGCATTCTCCTCACATGGGGCAAAAACGAATACCCGGACGTGCTTCGCGACGTCAAAAAGCAATTCAACGAGCATCTTCGTGAGAAATGCGAAGCCCAGCTCGAGGAAGAAGAAAAGCATCGTGAAGCACGTCTATTCGAGGAGAGCCCACCCGACCAAATCGGCAACTGGGAACAATTCGAGCCCGACAAGCCCGACGCCGAAGTCGCCTACCGAGGCGTGGTTGGAGACGTGACCTACATCATCGTCCTCTACGAGACCGAAGACGGCGATATCGATGGCCACGGAACCATCCAAGAATGGTGGGTCGAAGCCGATCTCGCCCGGGAAACCGACGTGAACGCCCACCTCGTTCGCGTCACTCGAGACCCGATCGATCCATGGCGTGACCTCCTCAACCACCTCCAACACCGTGATTGCGAGCCGGTCTAATCCAAATTGAAGCCGGAAGCTGGTTTTTGTCCCTTTTGTCGTTGGTGGAGGTTCTTACCATGAGTCAATCCATCAGTTCTGAGCAAACTCATCCGCACGGAACAACAATTGGAGACGGGATTCTTGCCCAAACCGGCGAATCCCTCTTTGCCATCTCCGTCGAGGGCTTCATCGAACATGCTGGGGTCCCGATCGCTGTCGTTTCGGTCGTGCCCGTGTTCGAACTTGCCGATGTCCCTGGGCGATACCATGCTCAATCCCCACCTGACCACTCTCAGTACTTCCCCATGGCCGTTGCTGAGGTCCAGCAGATGTTCCAAGATACCACTGGGCCACAAACGGTGAATCCCATCTACAAGATTCAGCGTATCGGGCACACAGAAAATCGACCACGGTACGAAATCGAACGGTGATCTGGGATGGAATTCATCTCCCGGACACCTTCTTGGGGGATCGATCTCCCCGAACTCTATTTCGACGCCGGAACTACGTTGGGTGAAAATATCGGAACATATGGGTGGGTTATTCGCGACGAAGGTGAGGTCATTCGGCGCGGATATGGAGCCATCCGCCGATCGCAAGGAAACTTGACATCACATTACGCTGAATTCGTCGGCGCTATCAAAGGCCTCCAAACAATGCTGGACCTCGGCTATGACCGAGTGCGGGTGAAAGGTGACAATATCCACGTTCTCGGTTCATTGGAGCGCCCTTCGAATTGGGACGATCCGCAAATTCAACAAGGAGCAGACCTTGCTCGGCGGTTATTCCATTCGTTCTCCTCCATCAAAGAGGTCCAGAAGATCCATCGATCCGAGAATTCCGAAGCAGACGCACTTGCTCGCGATGCGTTTGCCATCTATCAGGACTCCTCAGAAGGTGCAGAAGTCGATCCCATCCTCAATCATTCAGAGCCGACTCCCTCGAAGCGCCGACGACTACATAATCCAGTCAAATCAATCGTGTAGGCCGTTTTCCCCCGGGTTGTTTGTTTTTTCTTCCCGTCAAAAAGTTGGAGAATCGGTCATAAACCGCAGCCGATAATCAGCCATGTCAGACAACAACACATCCGATCTGGTCGAAGACGTCGTTGAACTGTTCGATGAAGACGTTTCAATCGACCCAGAAGCAGTCGAACAGGCAATCGAAAAATTCCGAGGCGAGTACAAGATCCCACAGGACGAACTCCGGCCACTCCTGGTCAGTCAGTTCCAGGACAAACACGACATCGCCGATGAAGAGCTGTTCGGCGATTCAGATCCCGACGAGTTCGACCCCATCTCACTCAGCGAGATGGAGGAAATCTACGAAACAGCCCAAGCGAACGGCCAAAACGCCTGGGTTGACGTCATCGTGAAGTTCACTCAGGCCTGGGAGCCGAACACTGATTCCATCCAGAACGTCGGACTGGTCGCCGATGGAACAGGCCAGACGAAGCTCACGGTCTGGTCGAACAAGGAATTCCCAGTCCTCGAAGAGGGCGAAACCTATCGCCTCGAAAACGTGGTGATCGAGGAATACCAGGGAGATCTGTCACTCAGTTCCACCCCGAATTCCACGATCGAAGTCGCCGAGGAATCCATCGAGGATACCAACACGTTCGAAGGGGTCATTCTCGAACTGAACGATACGAGTGGCCTCATCAAGCGGTGTCCCGAAGACGAGTGCTCTCGTGTCGTCACCGATGGGCGGTGCAGCGTGCACGGAAACGTCGAAGGCGAATTCGACCTTCGGGTGAAAGCCATCCTCGACAACGGATTCGATTCCCGGACAGTCTACCTCGACGCAGATCTCACTGAAGAAGTGACGGGAATCGACCTCGAGACTGCCGAGCAGAAAGCACAGGACGCACTCGATGTGTCCGTCGTTCGCAACGAGATGGAAGAAATGCTCGTCGGGCGATACCTCGAGGTCACAGGATCGATGTACGACAACAACATCTTCGTCGACGAAGCCGAGTTCCAGATCGGTCCACGCGAGGAAGACGTCGACGCTATCGAGCAGTTGGCCTAATCGGGTAAATTAGGCCTGGAATTGGTTTTTTACCCCCCTTCGAAAACTGAGGTTTCCCAAAATGACACAGTACCAGCGCGAACCGGCAGTCCGAGTCCTTGCATCGAGCTTCAACCAAGCCACCTACACCTTCAAAGAAGGTGACGACGAACGCTCACCAAAGTTCGCCGTCCTCCCAACTGGCGTGGTCGCGAACCGTGTCCTGTTCATGGGCACACTCACAGAGGTCGAAGACGTCGGAAACGACCAAACCTACCTTCGGGCCCGGGTGACTGACCCCACAGGCGTCGTGAACGTCTTCGCAGGGCAGTATCAGCCAGAAGCGATGGCAACACTCGAGTCCCTCGAAGCGCCCACGTTCGTGGCCGTCATCGGAAAGGTCAACACCTACGAGACAGACGACGGTTCGACCTTCGTCTCGATTCGGCCTGAAAAAGTGACCACGATCTCTCAGGCCGTTCGCGACCGATGGCAGGCTCAGGCAACGGCCCGGACCCTGCGTCGGATCGACGCGGTCGAAAACGGCGAACATCCAAATCAGGGGATCGTCGATGACTACGACATGAGCATGGACGAGCTCCGAGCGGAAGTCGACAAGGCGGTCGTCGAATTCGAAAACAGGGCTGAACAGCAGGCCGGTGCGACCGGATCAGAAACGACAGCGCACAGCTGAGGCGGCAGAGCAACTTTGGCTCCTCTTTAACTTCATGGAATATCCGCTACGGCGTGTTGAGTCAGTCGTATCGAATCCAGCCTATGTTGGCATCGGAGAGTGCCCCCAATACATCCCCCTCAATGATTGGGTTGAAGCTGCCCTGATCAGAGTCGAAGTCCACGGCCTCGAATACAGTATCGATCAAACTGTCGAACAAGTCAAGCAGACAGATGGGCTTCCAGAACCAGCTTCGACCAATCTCTACATCGAGATCGCAAGAGAACGGGGAGCAAAGTGGGCCTTCCTGTACCTGATCCACGATCTCATCGAAAGAACAGACTCGCCCGACCCCTGATCATTTCCAACTCCACACTTTTTGACGTTTTGAACGAGGCCGAAGAAGATGATCGACTCCGGTTTTTCGGCTTTCGAACAGCCAATTTAGATGACTACATCTCTGTCGAGCTTTACGTGAATGAACGAACCACCGATTTTGGTTCAGGTTCAGGCCACATGGTCTCCCGAGAATTGATCGATGACTCGGTCACAGCCGCGATCGTAGAGGCCGAAAATTCGACGGTCATCCTTAGAGAGCAAGGAGTTGATAACGGTCTCGAGATGCGAGTTGATTACGTCGATAATCGGCACAGGAGAAACTAATGGTCAATTATTTTGGCTATTATTTTTGAACACCTTGGGTAGAATGTGGTCTACCAATGAGTGAAGTTATTCCCAAAGACGTCCATACTGTAGGATCAGTCCCGGAGCTTCTCGATGCCTTCGACGCCGAGGACCTGCAAGACGAACTCGCTAAAGAAGTCGATGACATGTCGATGCTGACCGAGCCGGTCATCAAAGAGGCCCTCAAACAAGCCCCTGAAAAATACGTCTGGGATTATATCCCGCCCGAATACCCGCCTACTGAAGTGAAGATCTTCGAGCTCCCGGTTACAACGTGGTCCGATATCTCAGGGGTCACCGCCAACGAACTCCCGGATATCTGCCCAGCCTGTGAGGACTCCCACCATTTCGACGTGCTGGAAAACCGAAAAGACGGAGTTAGCTACAACGGCAAGAACGATACGTTCCACCACGACCAAACGGTCGAAGTGAGATACAGCCAAGTCGAATGCGCCGAATGCGGCACATTGCTCATCGAAGACGGCGAACTACAATTATAGACCCATGGCCGCCGCAGTGAATCCAACTCCGGATATAGACGAAGACGCCAATCCGGACAAGTGGCTTGAGTCCGGAAATCGTCAAGTGATCAAAGCTCGAATCGGTGGCCTTGAGTCACTCGAGAAAGTCCGGGCCTACGTGTCATACGAAGTGCGTCACAAAGACCGGAAAGGGATCCTCGAGCTCCTCCAAGATCAGGCCAACCAACTCAGAAACGAATAACCAATTCGCCAATGTCCAGGACCATCGCAATCGTTGGATGCGGCAACCAAAAGCGGGACCTGGATGATGGCGGACTGATCCCTCTCGCAGAACTCTACACCTCGAATTATTTTCAACTCAAAAGAGATTTTGCGGAGGAGTTCTGTGACGATTACCACATCCTTTCAGCCAAATTTGGTCTCGAAGATCCATACCGTCCGATCAGCGAGAGCTACGACAAATCGATTACCGAATTGAGTACAACGGAGCTCATCAATCTGCGCCGATCTGTCGGTGAAACCCTTGATGAATACGAGGGTTCGACACGATTTGTCGTCTTAGCCGGTCAGAAGTACATCGACGCGATTGAACCAATTCTCCAAACCCATCAAGGGACATTCGCCTTCCCTTTCGAGAATACATCAGGAATCGGTGACCAAATGGAATGGCTTTCCGACCACCTCGATAATCGCGAAGAGCACGAAGACTGTTCATTCCTTTTTGAATCACAATCAGTCCCTAGGCAAACATCCCGACAAGGATCTCTCACTGATTACTAACTCAGATCATTCTCAAATTCAACCTATTTTCAGGGCTACTTTTTTGGGTCGTGTATTTGAGATAGGACCATGTCATCTTCTCAGACGCTTCAGTCTCCTCCTCAAGAAAATGCTTGCCCTGAATGTGGCAATGAAGTCTCGTTCGACGAAAAACGAGGTGAAACTACCTGTTCGAGTTGCGGTTTAGTAGTCGAAGAAAACAAACTCGATCAAGGTCCTGAATGGCGCAGATTTCAAACAGACAACGATGAATCCCTTGTTCGGACAGGGGCTCCAAACACTGAACTGCGCCACGACAAAGGTATTGGATTCACCAAAATCTCGAAAGGGGAAACAGACGCAAACGGACACCAAATCGATTTGAAGAAGCGCCGGAAGTTTTCCAGACTACGACGCTACCATAAACAGTCACAAACCCGTAATACGAAAGAAAGGAACCTCCGAAACGGGATTACAGAAAACCTCCGAATGGGGTCTGCCCTCGGTTTAAGCGAAGACGTGAAAGAAACGGCGAGCATGATTTTCCGACGAGCAAGCCAAAAAGACATGATTGCAGGGCGGTCAGTCGAAGCTATTGCCAGTAGTGCCCTTTACGCATCAATTCGGCTGACCGGACTTCCAATACGAATTCCAGAAGTTGCACAAGTTTCACGAGTCGAAAAGCAACGGATCAAGCATGGATATAGTATATTGAACAAAGAATTGAAGCTCGGCGTCTCTCCTCGATCTCCTGAAGATTATCTCCCCAAAATCATTTCAGAACTCAATGACCCAGATATGGAACAAACCAACGGAAAGGCCAGCTATGCTGATGAATCAAAACTTGAGCTCAAGGCCCGGGAACTAATCGATATCGCCCGCAAGAAAAACCTATTCAGTGGGAAACGCCCCATCGGCATTGCAGGGGCAGCAGTCTACGCAGCTGATCAATTGCTATTGGACGATCCAGAGGCTGGTGAGAGTGTTACACTGAACCAACACGCTATCGGTGAAATAACCGACAAATCACGCGTTACAATCCGAACCCGATACCAGGAATTGATAAACGCCTACAATGAGCATGCCGAATGAATCCCATCACTCCTTCCTTGGAGTCACTCTCGTTTCAGATCATTTGAAAAACTACTGGCTATCACGGATCCGTACTGGCCGAGTTTGGTAAATGCGACCTCACTCAAACGTTCTAATATGCCGGACTGCATGACAATCCTTACACAGCGTTCGTAGATTCTCTCGGTTGTGATCCCCACCCCACTGACGGGGGATGATATGATCCGCATGAACTGAAACCCCCTCATTGGGCCCACCACGCTCACAGACTTGACACTGATAATTATCCAAACGATAGATTTTCCGACGTCTAGCCGACCAATCCGGTGGGAGATCATTCGACGCACGAAACCGCCCCATAATGGCTAACATGAACGTCATTGGGTCATACAGCCTACTCGCAAGGAAGAACCGCAACCGACGCTTTTGGACATCCTTTGACCCTGCCTGTAAGTGACGTATGAACTGAACAATCGAATCCACAAGTCGCCACGGGCGGGCCGGCAAATACCTCGATCGGCTTGCAACGAAACGCACAAACTGAACTGGAAGAACAAGAATGCCATAAAATAGCCACCAAATGGCCATAATCGGCCAAGGAATCGAAGGGCCTAATCGGTCAACCTTCGCCATCTAATTGAATCTCAGTCGTATTCGGTTATAAGGTCGGGGGTCCTGTTTTTTGCTATCGTGCAGAGGGTGGTAGTAATCCATGTCGGGTCCAGGTCCACTCAGAGTCTTAGACTTGTTCGCCGGGGCAGGCGGACTGTCCCAGGCCATCCGAGAAGTAGCGATCGAGGAAGGTCTCCTCGTTCAGCACGTCGCAATCAACCATTGGGAAGAAGCAGTCGAAACACACAGGAGAAACCACCCTTTCGCCGATCAGTACCACGCGAAAGTTGAGGAGATTCCACCAAGCAAAGTCTTCCCGAACGCAGATACGATCGATCTTCTCACGGCTGGGCCCGAGTGTACGCATTTCTCGTCAGCTCGAGGCGGGAAGCCGATCAACGAGCAGGCCAGGACCTCGCCTTGGCACGTCCTCGATTGGGTCGAAAAACTCCGCCCAGACCAATTCCTGATGGAGAACGTTCCCGAAATCCAGAGTTGGTCTAAAGTCGATGAGGACGGCAAATCCGATCGCGACGGATCCCTTTGGGATGTCTGGACCAACGCTCTCCATGCGCTGGGGTACTCGGTCGATTGGAAGGTCCTCAATGCAGCCGACTACGGGGACCCTACTTCCCGACGACGACTATTCGTCATCGGTCGCCGGAACGAACAGCCCGTCTTCCCCGATCCGACGCATAGCGAAAACGGATCCGAGCCCGGAACCGAAGAGTGGCGTCCAGCGAAGGAAGTGATCGACTGGTCGGACCCCGTCGAAAGCATCTGGTCGCGAGACATTTCGCACAAACGAGTCCATTCCCCGCCGAAAAACACCACCATGCAACGAATCGCAGAGGGGCTTCGGCGCTATGGCGACGATACGCCATCCAATTTCGCGGAGGTGCTCGACGATATCGGTCGCGACGAAATCTACGCCATGCGTGACGACCCAGTATCGATCGACGAACTTCTCGAAGCCTTAGAGGACAACGGCGGGCCCGTGAAGCTATGTACAGAGTGCTTCGCGTTCAACCTCACCGAATACGATCCCGAGGATCCGGGGCCATCCGTAGTTCCGCCAGAATCCGAGATGGGCGACATACTGACTCCCGAGGAAGAGGAAGCTCGAGAGATCAACCAGCAACTCTCGAAATTCCTGTGAGAGCCATTAGCCCAATCATTTACGGAGATGGGCGATTAAAATCCACATGCAGTCCTGTGGGATAGTGGCCAATTCCGCCGGCCTTTGGAGCCGAAGATCGCTGGTTCAAATCCAGCCAGGACTACTTACAAGTCGTGCCGGCAGAGCTGGGCCCGGTTCAGCACCTCCCTTGTAAGGAGGGATTTCCGAGTTCAAATCTCGGTGCCGGCTTTTCAATTGTTTTTGTCTCCCGTATTGGCGGTGAGGTAATAGACAAATGGAACAGTTCAGGTTTTCCCGTGAAACCCGGGAGATATTTAGACGTCTCGCCGAGGCAGCCGAAGTCATCGCCCGCGAATTGGAACGGTACAACGACCGGCAAGAAGAGTCGGACAGAGACGAGTGAATCTCATGCCTGTAATTGCCGCAATCACCCAGCATCGATACCAGTAAGCGCCCATGACCAGAGCCGATCAGCCCCTCGATCAGACCGAACCACGCTGCCCGATGTGTGGGTCTGTCGTCGAGGATCCCCACGTGGAAGGAGTGAACGCCAAAATATGCGTGCCCTGCGGCCATAATCTACACATCCATAACCCAGACGTCCTCCATGTGATCGGCGCTGAAAACACGTTCCAAATCTGGGTCTACTATCCACCCATCAACACCTGGGGTCACGATTCCTATCCCGTCTTCATCGACGCGAAATACGATGCAACGGGAAGCATCCCCCACGGAAAAAACATCGATTTTCAGGACCTATCCCGGGTCGAAAAGGATGTCGTAAAAGCAAAAGCCAACGGAGAAGATATCGGATCCCTCGAGGGTTTCTCTTCAATTGAAAACGGCGCCATCAGAGAAGACCTGGCTAATGCAGTCACACCATTCAAACGCCCGATCTCGACTCCCGATGAGTCTGCAATCGCTCACGTAGCCAGCAGAATCCCCGAACCAACCGTGTTTACTGCCGAATCCATCTATACCAAAGACGAATCCGAAATTAGGGATATCTTCAGAGAATCGACTTCCGGATCAACATCACAATCAACCCTGGTCTAACCATGAGCTCACAATCCTCGCTAGCCACCAGTTCGCCAGCGGATAAACAAGACGTCGACGACATCATGCTCGTTCGGCTGTGGCGAGTATTCAATGATCCCGTCATCTATCACGGACGGAGTGGGGGATACGAGGGATACTTGCCTGACTGGATTTACGACGCTATCATCGTTGCTCGGATCCAGCGGGCATTCGAAACACCACCCTCAGAAAAGATTACACATGCTACGTGGCCCGAACTCGCCGCCCACCTCGGAAGCGCAACAGGCGATGCCGGAGCGATCAACGGGAAGTTTGTCGCCGCGTATGGCCACAGCATCTCTCAGGCTGCAAGCGTGATCGGCGTGTCTCTCGATGGGGACGCTCTCACCGAAATTGCAGAGAAAGGAGGTCCCTCCTGGAGGCAACAGAACGTGAGTGACTTCATCGATACGCTCCGCCAAAATATCCAGAAGTCGCTCGATAAACGCTTCCTGAAAGCCGCACCAGACATCCTCGATGACGTCTCCATCCCACGATCGAGATGGAACGGTGGGTTCGTCCTCGAGAATAACACAGAAGACAAGGACACCAAACATGAAGAAAAGCCAGCCAACGAAATTATTCAATCGGCCTCCTTGGAAGTTTTTGCCTAACCCCAGCCCCTTGAAATTGGGTGTTTTTTGCTACCCATGAATGGGTGAGGCAGTTAAAACCGCCTTCGTCGATTACTCAACCATGAGCACCAGTAACAACGCCTCCGATACAAATAGCATCGTTCCATTACTGCAACGACCTGGCACCCTCTTCGAAGTCAAGGGAGCCCAATTTGTGACGACCGGTTTCAACTCAGGTGAAGAAATCGGGACTCGGCGTATAGATTCACTTAGCCGAGACTTGCTTCCCAAAGAAGGACTTGAACAAGCCTGGATCAATGGTAATTTAGAACTACTCCGAACCTACAACAAGTCCGCAGACGTCCCCGTCAACCGAATCACACTCGCCAATCTGATAGACTACATCGAGCAGGTCAGCGATGATACTAACGTCCCTCTTCCAGATGATATACAAGAAGCTCTCACCGACGCAAAGGCTAGCCTTGAAGACTGAACCCGTAACCTGAAAATAGAATTAGACAACAATGACTGACAACATTCCAAATTGGGAACCAGCGCCCGATCTAGCAAAAGGCTTCGGGGATACAGAAGAACTCTCCCGGGGATGGACCAACACCGTTACTGAGGAAGTAATCGTCCGGCAACCGCTTACCGACGACAAGCATTCTGGCCTCCCGGAAATTGGAGTCTATCACTACCTAGGTATCTCCGAAGATTACTACATAGGGACCAACAGACGCTTGCTTTTCAGAGGCGACGACATCGATACTCTCGACGAACGGGTCGAATCCATCATCAGAGAAGCTGACACGCCCAACAACCCAGACTCATTCGACACAGCAGTTGACCCTGTGAAGGTACGACGGAAACACCTGGAAACGATCGCCAATATTGAAGACTGGGCCCACGTCGTCGGAGCCGATTTCTACATTGGGGAGAAAATCGGAAACCGGAAAGAATCAAGCGGCTCCGTGGCAATTTTCGAGGGGAGTACCCGGCGTGGAGAGGGGGCATATGTCGCCCTCGCCTCGGAAAACGGCCCTCGAGGCCGACCATTCGCGTCAGTCGGGTACAAATCGGGAGGCTACTACACTACAGCCCCATCGATTAGAAGAAACGCCTGGGAAGTCGAACAGCCAGCTGTCAAATTTGACGACACCACAATCACGATCTCATCGCCGAATAGTGACCGCTCGATTACGATCGAACCGCAAACAGGCAACCCCTCTGAATGTGTCCGTGAACAGCCGACCAATCCACATTCCAAGTGAGCAGTACACCAATAGAGAACTCCCCAATCGATTCAATCGAAGAAGGTCCTGACAAAGTGATTGTCAAAAGCGAAATGAGCGGTACAGAGCACGTCTGGAAATTTAACAGAACGGGGAAGGGAGATGTGTATCCCACCTACCTCATACAGGGCGAAGAAAGCTATCGACTCCACAATGTAGGTGTACCGGGTTTTGTCAGGGAAGCTCTCGAAACAGATCGGGGAATCGAGATTGTGGATCGGTAACCAGCCCTTCTAAATCTCTCTACGATTGGTAAGTGAAGACTGATTACCACCCCGCTTGAATGGGCGATTACACCCGGATTTGCCGATTAGCCCAACGCCGATTGAGCAAGTCGATGAAACCGCTGATCGGGTGACCGTTGAGGTCACACTTTCCAATATCGAGCACGAATTGTACTTCACCAAAGTCGCAGATGGGATTGCTTTCCCTACATCTATGCTCCAAGATGGAGAATCAAACTCTCTAATGAAACAAGATATCCCCCCGTTTGTCCTTGACGTCCTCGAATCTGAATTCGGGATCGAAATTATCAGACGATAACTGCAATCGAAAATTCAAGTCCCAAAAACTTATACGAAATTATAGAGTACTTTGATCTGGGTGCTGTTGGTACCAGACACCCCAAAAATCCCCATCTCGGGGATTTAGGTCTGCCCGGTAGCGTGCCAAAGGACCTGTCCAGCATCGCCATGCCACCTCACTGTAGGCAGCCCCCATTGCCATCAGACGAACTGGGCGGACCGCACCTTTCCCAACCGTTGTGAATCAACCAGTCCCAAGTGGGGTGTGTATGGAGTTTTTCGTTCCCCTGTAAACGGTGACGCATGACGGTATATTCCAGCGTTAGTGTATCAAACTACGCCGAAGTAACCGACGAAGAAACCGCCCGCGAAATACTTCAAGCACTCCGGGAGTCGTTCCCTGACGCCTACTTCCAGACAGCATGGCACGAAGGGCACCTCAAAATCTACGCCGACAACGGAACCATCGCTCTCCCGCCAGAGCCCGAACAGTTCCTCGAAGAGCTCGCCGAGATCCTCGAAGAGCCGATGATGATCCGGTCGGTCGGGTTCGAAGGATGCCGATACAAACCGGACGCCTGGCAGGTGACGGTGTTCCCAGACGGCGAGATCACGAGGAACACCATGCCCGACGACCCAGAACAGACTCATCAAGAGGAAGAGGAAACGTTCCAGATCGAATCAATCGATGGACGCGAAGACGGCTATTACTACGGAGTTGATAGTGATAGCCTCGAAGGCGTCACCATCAACGAGCTCGAAGGAAAAGTCAAGATCCACAACTGAATCCTCACCCGTCTCAGAACCATGGTCAACACTTACAAAATCGCACTCGAAGTACCGCCATCCAAGAAACCGATCGCCATCGCAAAAGCGGCTCTCGAACTGTCCGATCGGGAGTTCGATATCCTCGATGTGTGGGTAAGGACTGAGACCAAAAGCGCCACGACCGTGATTTTCGAGGTCGATACGCTCGAAGACAAAGCTCGCTTCGAGGAAAAGGAAATGGTCCAGTCCGTCGAAGAGATGGAAAACTGACCCTCAATCAACTCATTTGAAAATGGAATACTGGACTGAAGCCGATCAAGCCGTTCCTGCCGAAGAGGTCCGAGGCGTCCCAGATAACGCCGATATATGGCGTTGCTGGATAGCCGAAAACAGCTTGAAACACATTACAGTCTACAAAGACGGAAACGATTTCTACATCACCGCTTTGGGTCGATGCCGTCGAGAACACCTAGCCGGCCTCAGCCAAGAAGAAGCAGAAGCCAAAGTGGAAAAACTCCGTAACCAGATCCACGCGAACGCTACGAATCAAGGCCAACCGGCCTGAGCAATCTTTTCGCCGCATCTGTTTTTCCTTCCCGTGAGGCGTTGAGGCATGTGTCAATCCCAGCCCCAGAACGCCCAGTTTTTCGTGATTCACAACGAAGGAGCCGCCCGTGGTATCCACGGCCCCTTCGATGACGAAGACAAAGCCGAGAATATCGCAGACAAACTCGGCCCCTATCACGTCGATTCAAGTGATGAACAGTACCCGACCTGCGAACTCTGCGACGAACCAGCCGTGATTAGGGGCTATCTCCAACTCAACACTCGGGTGCATCCGAATGTGCCCCTCTGTGCCGGCTGTTACGTGCCCCTCGACGAAATCGAAGCCAAATTCCCCTACGGGATGGATCGCGCTGATTTTGCCGAAGAACACCCGCCAGAAGTCATTACGACACCTGCCGACCACGTAATGACCCAAGGCGAAGAAGTGATCATCAAGCACGGACCTGGGGAGGAATCTCGGCTGCGAATCCCCTCGTTCTAACCCGAGTCACAACCATGGCCGAACCCACATACACCGTCAGATCGCCGTACCGCCCGTTCACTCGAAATGCATACGCCGGCCTCAAAGAGCACAACATCCTCGAAGAAGTTGAGACAGAGGATTGCATCAGCAAGGAAATCACGGTCACAGAACGGCCAGCCGACAAATTCCTCGAAAAACACGAGTTGCAAATCCAAAACGAGCCCAGCGTGATATTCGAAAACGATCAAGGCAGCAAAATCCAGATATATACCGATCCAAATCAGGTCATTGCAGAAGGCGAGAAAACTGTTCTCCACCCATGGGTAGCAGCTGATGAACTCACCGAATCCCCCGAATGGGAGCCAACAAAAGGGAATCCAGGAGAGGTCTACGACCCAC
Source organism: Halodesulfurarchaeum sp. HSR-GB (assembly GCF_031432215.1). NCBI lineage: Archaea > Methanobacteriati > Methanobacteriota > Halobacteria > Halobacteriales > Halobacteriaceae > Halodesulfurarchaeum > Halodesulfurarchaeum sp. HSR-GB. Next base: position 47,494 of record NZ_JAVKGN010000002.1, read on the forward strand.
CACTGCCAAACAAAGTATTAAAGAACAAATTCTTACCCGGGAGTTTTGAATTTGATTCGGTGATCGATCGGGTCCACACCACCGAAAATGGTCCTGATCCTTCTGGGCCTTGTTACGTGTGGAACCGCAGAGAAAGCAACAGTGACACGAGCAAAATCGGATTCTACCAGTCCGAAGAGTACGTCGACGACGGGTTTCCCTTCATCGTCGCCAAGCTGATCGATCCTCTCGATGACTCCCCGCCGGCCTGGAAACCAGTCGGGATCGCCGAAACAGAAGAATTCGCCATCGGCATGCTCCATCGACAAGCCGATTTCCGGACGTTCATCGAGGAAAGCCAGTCAGGTGAACTCTATCCTGAATGGCTGAACCGAACAGGTGGTACTGAATACGAACAGCCCGAAGCCCCGTGATTCGAAAACTCCCGGAAATGGGTGAGGTCGAGGGCAAGATCACACACCCACGTTCCCTTGGGGAAGGCAGGGCCGGCCCGAGAGCAAGACCAGCCATCTCTTCCCCAGTCCACGCTCCGTCGTGCTGACCGCTATCTTAACGGTCGCACGACAATTGGGTTTGAACCACCAGAATTATTTAAACGTTCGGCGTTGCGATTCGCAATAAGGCTGCATGAATATCGACTCACCTGCCACCCAAATCGAAGGGCCTGATATCGTCTCTTGCTCCGGGTGTTCAGAGCTTGTGGAATCCAGAACTCGGATCGTGAACGGTACAGGGCCGGAAAGCGCAGACGTCCTATTTGTCGGAGAAGCCCCCGGCGCCAATGAAGACGAACAAGGTGAACCATTCGTCGGGCGGAGTGGCAAAATCCTCGATGAGACTCTTGAATCAGTCGGAATGCCTCGGAATGAGGTTCGGATCACGAATATCGTTCGCTGCCGACCACCTGAAAACCGAGATCCGCACAAAGCAGAGATTAAAAATTGCCTTCCACACCTCGATAACGAAATCGATCATATCGATCCGAACGTCATCGTCCCCTTAGGTGCGATTCCTGCAAAGACGATCATCGCCGATGAGATCGACAAAATCACGGAAGCCGCTGGGATGAAATATCGAACTGAGTTTGGTCGCGACCAGACTATCGCCATCGCGAGCGTCCACCCAGCAGCAACGATTTACAACCGCGATTTGCGCCCCAAATTCGAGAAAACACTTGAGGAAGTCGCGAATTACACCGACTGACCTCAGTATCCCTTGGTTCTGTTTTTGGTTGGCGTGATTTGGGTAGACCATGACCGTACTGACCGGCGAAAAGGTAGTCGTAGAGGGCTTCAATCGATTCCGGGACATTCTCGACGTCGAGAACGAAGAAATTCTACAAGCAGTCCCAGAATCGGAACATGACGCCATCGTGGAGTCATACAACAACTTACATGGGAGTAAGTTGAGATCGGCCAAAGGCCCAATCGATAAGGTGACTGAACTCCCCGCATGGGCAATCGATGATTACGTCATCGGGGGGTTGTGCCAACCCGACAAGGTGGAGGTAGCAAAATGACGGGGATTCAAATCGACTCACTCAGCGATTTCTTCGAACAAATCACAGTTCTCACGGAAGGCTACGAGTTCGAATACCAAGGATACACCCTCCGAAAAGCCGAGACGAAAAGCCTCTCACCCGCCCACTCGACGGTGGAGGTCCTCAACACAGACGGGAATCACGTCGAAACACTGAATCTCGGAGCGTATGGCTCAGTAGAGTCGCTGAAAACGTTCCTCGACAGGGTTCTCGAGTACGATCCCGATTCGGTAGAAGACTGGTTGAACAGGTGATCCAAAATGGGAGCATTCTCTGACATCAATTGGGAAGGCGGAACCGTGTTTGGAGTCCTAGACCAGTTCTCATTCTTCCCCTACTCCGGTAGTGATGGCGACCTGTTCAGGAAAAACGGGCTTGCTGGCTGGCGAGTCTCAGTTTACGGAAACTGGATGATCAAAATCCAGAAAAAACGGCGGCCAGAAATCGGGGGTTGGGCAACAAAACGTAGGTGGGAAGTAGGACTTGACGAAGAACTGCCAAAAGAGTACATCGAAGATTTCGAATCGGTCCTCGAAACGCTCGTAGAAACCGGGGAACTCCCCAAAGACGACTGATTTTTTGTCACCCTGTAGTCGGTGGGCTAACCATGCAAGCAGAAACAACTCCACACACCAACGATATCGACGAACTCGCAGACATCGGACTAGCCAAACTCGGTCAAGGGAATCTCGATCAGGTCGAGTCCATCCTTCGGGAAATCCGAGACCTGAGCAAGCCACCGCAAAGCAAACGCACTTTCCTTCGGGTTGATGGATTCAACCCCGATGAATTCGAGCACGACGACGAAAGCGACCAAGCAGGCTATCTCGCCGACCAAGTTTTCAGCATCATGCAGGAGGACCTCGGCATGGATCCCAAAGGGGTCGTTCCGATCGTAAACCCTGAGACTGTCGTCATCGAAGTGCCGAAAAATCGGGACTGAACCAATGGCTACTTCCTCGAGGTCACCCGGGCCAACTTGGTTCGACGAGTCAAATCGGAAAACGTGTGACCACGACCGCGATCAATACCCCCCAGAACGAGTCCGGAAATACATCGGATACTCCGATTTCGGTTATTTCAGAAGCGAGTGCGGCCATCCCGAGTGTGATGAAAATTGGGACTGGTACATAGAGGGCTAACCAAATTACGGTTGGTTTGCTCTTTTTTGTACTCCCCGTGCAGAGGGTGGGGATGAATTCAGACCGTCCGCTTCATCGTTTCGATGATATCCACCTCTGGCACGGTTCTTTTGCTGCGTATATTGAAGATTCCTTGCCCGAGAATACTGTTCTCCTAACACCGTCTGGGAAGATCGCGACCCAGCTCCTCGAAGAGTTGCCTGAGGTCCAGGACTCGGTGGAGATCCATTCTGGCCCTCTTGATTCGCTCCCATTCGATGCGGATGAATTTGAGGCCTGTATTCTCTATACCGAAAAACGGGGCATTCACCAGCGCCATCAACCGTTTTACGAAGCGACTCGCGTGACCGAGAAGGGTGGAGAGATCCTATTCCGAGCATCCAATTACCTTCCTCATAGCAGGGCAGCCACGATCGAAGAAGTCCGAATCGGTGAGTGGGAAGGCCACGCCGATCCCACACTATTTGCATCATTCCAGATTACCGAATCCGGCGACCCATCAACAGGAGCGGAGAGCGTTTCACACGTTACCTTGGGCGACTTTCAAGACCAGATCAGAGCATGAAACCGAACAATCCAAACCACGATTTCCGAGCCTCTTGGCGGTGGCCTGCCGATTTCGAGGAGTGGGTGGCCAGTCAATGCGAAGGGGCGACCATCAATGTCTTCGCCGGCCTTTCGCCGATTGGGGACGTAAGATTGGACCTCCGAACACCTCAGGAGCTCAATGACGCTATGGAGGGAGCCGGCCAGTACGTTTCCAATGGTACAACGATCCGAGCAAACGGATTCGATGCACTTCCAATCTCAGAGGACACCTTCGATACTACGGTAGCTGATCCGCCCTGGAAGGATATTACTGAACAGATGCGGCGCCGTCTTTTCGATGAGCTGGTCCGGATCACGAAACCCACAGGTCGGATAATCTTCAACGCTTGGTGGATCCCGGACCATCAACTGGTCTCATTAGATGAGATCCGGGTCAGGCAAGACACCGATCGGTATAGTCAGGGGACCCCCTCGACGAGTTACGCCGGCATATACACCGTCCACAACACTCGAATCGAATCGGAGTCGGAGATTTTCTCCGTCCCTCGAGGTGAATTTGCGCCTGAGCTTTCGCCTACTCAGTACCATTACGAGGCAACGATCGAGAGTAAAGATGGGCTCCATGAGGCAGTAGATAACTACGACAATCGCCTCTTGAATCCCGATCAAGAGGGAGAGTGTCCAAAATGTGGCAATGGAGCCCTCTTGCCTGTAGGGCCAGATGTCTCCCCGCCAACCTACAGCGACAGCGAGTTATACGAGTGTCCCAACTGTCGGTTTCGAACCGAATACGGGGAAATATTCCCGGAACCAAAATCCACTCAACAGCAATTGTGTAGTTAGGCCTTCCCGGGGTTTTTGTCCACCGTGTGGAAATAAGATGAGTCAGGCAACCCTTAGTGGCGGTTCCATCGATTTCGGGGTTGACAACCCGCTTGCCTACTACACCACTCGAATCAATCGGTGGACCTTCGAGAACAAGAAAATACGCCGATACGTCGAAGACAAGCTCGAAGGACGGGTCCTTAATGCGACAGCCGGGAAGACCCATCTCAAGCACGATCAAGACGTCATCCGGAATGATATCGACCCCGAGAAGGACGCCGACGTCCACGTCGACGTTCGAGACCTCCTCGACGAATTCGAGCCCGAGTCTTTCGACACGGTCGTATACGATCCCCCATTCACGAAATCGCAAGCTGACACGACTTACAACACCGATCATCCGGGATATGGGCAAGCCGTCAAGTCTGTGTTCGACGATCTCCTACGGCCCGGCGGGCAGCTAATTCAAGTCGGATACACCTCGAATGGGATGCCACTCGATTGGGGCTATGAACGGACGCATATCGGCCTGATGAACACGTTCGGACGGCAGTACGATATTCTCATCACCGTCGATCTTAATTCTCGGACGTCTACTGACCTCCCGGTGACGCTCGAGCGAACGGTCGCGATGAACGGGTCGCCGAAAGCCGGCGGACAAAACGAGCCGTTCCCAGTCCACTATCAATTCAGTCGCGACGAAACTGAGCAACAAGACGCACTCAGGTCCTTCCTGGAAGAGTACACCCACGGATGGGTGGTCGATTTGTATGCGGATTCGCCGTCGATCGAAGCCGGCCCGCTTTTCGAAAACGACCCCAACAACCCAAGCAGTCACACGGATTTCGACCCCTTGGAGACTGCATCCGAACTCCCGTATCGATTCAACACCATCATCTTCGATCCAGGAGAGCAAACGTTTCTCGAACAAACCGAGTACGACGGTTCGACTACAGGCAAAGATACGGCCATCAAACGAGAGATCAATCAGGTCCTCACTCAGCGAGGGCGAATTATCCAAGTCGGTCGGACCAGTTCGGTCATGCCCAGCTCAGTTATGGACGACGGCTTCGATTATGCACGAATCGGTGTGGGAATTTTCAGTCACCCCGGCGCCGGCCACGATCTGATTGCGACCGTCGACGAACGCCGATCGGAACCGGATACCAATGACTCAGAACCGATTCCATCAGGGCCAACCCGATTCGAGTGTTTTCATTGTGAGGAAGAGTGGTACGTTGCCGACTATCCGGCCATGCAAACCGACTGTCCCGAATGTGGTGCCCTGCCGGGGTCGATGTGTACAGAAGAAGTAGACGGCAAGTTGATACCTGCAAACCCACGAACTCCTCGCGAGGGGTTGCATCAGGCGCGAGAAGAATTCGCTCGCTCACTCGAGAAATTGGAGTGCCCCAACCACGAAAATGGGCACGTAGTGATGGAGACCTCCCAATATCTCCCCTTCCAAATAGGGTAGCCGTTACTGTTCGAGAGTGCTGTTCTTGACGTCCGAATATTCATCAGACGTAACAAGCGATCTCACATCCTCGCGTTCCAGAAGGTCCGTCAGTTGATCCTCCGGGCCTTCGACTAAAATCAAGCCCTTATCTTGGATTTCTGAGTCCGCCACCTCGAAGTCCTCCATCTCATTGATGCCTGAAATTGCCTCCTCAGTCTGGCTTGAAATGATCTCAGCCTCCTTTTCCTCGAAAGCATCCCAGTCCTCTTCCGAAGGTTGGGTCTTGTTCCCGATCATTTCATTGTATACCTCACGAATCTCAGAATCATCGATCGAAACACCGACGCCAACTTCTGTCGTTTCGATTTGTTGCTCCTCGCTAGATCCTCCAAGGCATCCAGTTGTAGCCACAACAGCACCAGCACCAATCGCTCCGATCAACTGACGGCGTGAAAGCTCGCGAACCATAAGTGGCGGTATTGCCCCCTCTGAATTATATCTTTGCCATTTGTACCAATATCCTTCCCCGTTTTTCTTGCTGTCTGTGAAAGTGAAGCAGTCATGTCCAATTTCCCACTCGACGGTGCTGGCCATCTCTCCGAATGGTCAGAGCCCATGTTGAACGACGTTCGCGACGTTCTCTATCAGTTGAGAACTGCAACAGCCAACCCCGAAGTGGCCCAACGACTCGACTGGCTCTTCGAAGCCCTTGGAGAAGAATTGGCCACTCGTCACGGATCTCACAACCCGGAGTTGGTCGGCACACCGCCACTCGAGGTCACAATCCATCAAGACGAAATCTACATCGAAGACGCAAACGGCCTCGATGTGGTGTCCTGGACGAAAGAAGAATGGGCCATGAATCCTCAAACCACTCTGGCTATCGCGAACGCCATCCAGCTGGCGCATACCGACCCAACCCGGCTTCTGATCGAGCAGCACAATCACATGCAAGCACAGATCCAGTAATCCAACAATGGCACTACTTGAAAACGGTCTAATCGACCGAGAGATCGTCAACGCCGAATTCGATTCGGGGTCCTTGATCCTGCATTTCGAAGAGGGGAATCCGCTAATCATCAACGATCGCGGCGGCGGAGGCCTTGGGTTCGGGGTCAAATCGGATGGAGACAATCTCCCACCTTATGAAGAAGTCATGCGGATTGCTCCGGAAAAGGCTCCATTAGAAGAAGGTGAGCCCTGCCCGGAGTGTGGATACCCCTTCGACGTCGACGAATGGGAAGAATGGTACTCCGGGAAGGGGATCGAAATGGGAGAAGAGACGTGGATATACACCTGCCCGAACTGCCTTCAAGAAACCTGCGAAGTGGGGACATAAGCAATGAGCTCGACAGCAAAAACGGGGTCTAATTCTCCGACCCACTTTCACCATCGTTCCTCGAGTACGGCAAGCGAATGCCAATGCCCAATCCATCGCGAGCGAATTCATGAGCCGTTCACAGCCCCACTTGGCCTCTCTTTCGCCTCACAGGTTTCGGTCCAGGAGATCAGCCGAGAGGAGGCCCTTCAAATCTATCGCGAGCATCACTCATACAAAAACGACCTGCCCCAGATGAACATTACCCACCACGGCCTCTACTATCAGGACGAACTCCTAGGGGCGATCACGTATCGATATCCTCGATTCAGTTCTAAGAATGTGTTCTTCGACGAAGATGGCCAGATAACGACTCAATCTATCTCCAAGCGAAAGCTGGATAACCTGCCTGAGGAAGTTCGGCCAGCTGTAGCCGAGAAGTTTCCCCGGCCCAAAAACAGCAGCGTGGCGTACAAGGAGAAATTCTCCGGTGATGCGTTCGTGACTGCCTCTCGGATCTGTATCGGTGTTTCCATGCCAAATTTCGCGAGTGCCTCACTCGCCCGATCGTAAGAGAAATTTGTCGATGACTACAGAGACTGTCGTCTTCGACCCACTCCGAGAGGTCCTTCGGAAGGAGATGCTGCTGATTTTGATCGTATCGGATGAAGTTGTAGGTCACGGCTGTAATCGTACAATGTAAAGGGCTTCCCGTTAGTTAATATTTGGGAGAGGTTTCAGGTGGAGACGGGATCTAAGTGGGTTGTTGTGTCGATGTTTTTTGGACAGGCTCTACAGCGATGAATTCCCGAATCTGCAATACCTGGGAACCTTCGTCAAATCCAATTTCGAAGGGAGCATGATCAAAGCCCTTCGAGACAAGGGATGGACTCTCGCTACACTTAGCGAGCCGTCTACCCCCTCGAATCGGGAGGAACAGGAGATCAACAGCGACTTCAAGTGGGTCTTCCTCAACCCGGTCGAACGGATCCGCAAACAGTCCATGCTGAACGACTTTCAGTGATCTACAATGGGAACAACAACCGATTCCACGACTAGTAACAACGCCGCTCAAGTCACCGAGAGAACCGATCAACTCCCCCGAACAGTCGCAGGCTGGGCCCGCGTCGAGCCAGAACGTGATGAAACAATCGTCGAATATTGGAAGAGGGGGAGCAACCACGTCAACGGCCAGTACGAACAACTCAGGATACGGCGGTTCCGTGATGGGGAATTCCGGCTCATCAAAAGTTCCTTCGACCAGTTTCGGCACCTACTGAGCAGCCAAACCATCAACACCTGGGATGATTTCGATTGGCTGTGGGAAACCGCTCAAAAAGAGATGAATCGATTCCCCGCCAACGAACAATTCGATTCAAAGCCCGAACTCCCCAAGCAAGTCGGTAACTGGGAGTTGATGGACCTGTCCGGGGCCGAATCCCTCGACAAAACTCAGTGGGAATTGAACTGGGGGAGCGCCGAATTGTCGATCGAGGAAACGGAATTCGAATCCCATTACAGTCACACCAAGCGCCTCGAGAAGATTACCTACTCGGAGCCGGCCTTCAAGATAACCGTCGCGACCGACGTGCCCCGAACGATGGCATACGAAATCGGTATTCATACACTCGAGACTGTGCAACAGCCTCTTTCCGAACTACAGCAGGAACAAAATCGGCTTCAAGAAATCACAGGCATCGGGCCAAAAAAGGCCCAGCAGTTGATCCTTCTCGGGTTCACTACCCCCAACGACCTCGAGAGTTTCATCAAACACGGTTCGGAAATCAATCATCACCACGGAGACGCCGTCGACAAACTTCTCACCGAGACAGTTCGCGAAGATCTCAGGAACCTGTAGATGTGTGTTTTTGTGCCCGTGTATCAGGTGAGGCATGAAAGCAGTTGCAGTAATCGACACCGACACCGTTCCCGGAGAATCGCCTGAAACCGCAATCGAGCCGGACGAAATTCTCAAAATCAAAGAGATCAACGTCCACGAAAATTGGGAGAAGGGAGAGCCCTGTCCCGAATGCGGCAGCGAAGAAATTTCCGTAATGTCGCTCGACGAAGATCGGTATCATAGTGCCGATGGGAAATACGAATTCATACGAAAGGGCGATGCTATCGGCCCCGGCGTCTCATTCATTTGTGGAGACTGTTTGGAAACTCTCCAACACATCCCCGTCGAATCGATCCTCAACGAACTCTGAGATCGCTCCCAAGTTCCGAACTTTTCACATCACCATGAAGACCATCAAAGAAATCCTCGACAGCCTCGAAGCCGAATCGCCAGAAGAACTGGAATTGGGAGAAGGGTATACGATCAAAGCAGACGGATCCATGGACCTGACTATCGAAAAGATAGCCGAACACCGCCTGTCCGTTGCTCATTACTTCAAGCAACGGGGCGACCTTATGAGGGATCCAGAAATCGTCTTCGACGTCAGCGATGAAGACTGGACCCCCATCGAGTTCCGAACTGACCCCCACACCCACGATTACGACGAAAACGGCCTTGGAATCAATGACTTCCTCAATCTGTGGAATCGGAACCTCCGAAACCAAAGATTCGTCAAAAACGCCGAAGACGAGTCGATGGTAGAACACCTCGGGGATTCCTGATTATATATCTCTGTTTTTTGTAACCTTGTGAGGAGTGAGTTATGGAGTTAGTACTAAACCGACTGCCCGAAGAAGTCACAGACTACGTCTTCGATCAGCTGGAAGACCGGCTCACGAGCGATGGGCTTGCGGTGGCAATGCAAGACATCGAGATGTCAGTTGATTACGAAGGCCAGGAGATCACTACCGAGGCGTCCGTGATCGGACGGGTCGTGATCAACACCGCCCTCGAAAAGATCCGAGATATCGAATGGGAGATCGAACACAACGAACGAGACGACTTCACTCTCGAAGAGATGCAGCAGGCCCGAGATACGCTGCGTCTTGCTGAAAGAGGCATTCGAGATCGCGAGACCTACACGAAGATCGACGTCCGATGCCCAGTCTGTGGTTCCACAGACGTTGATCACACAGAAGAAACCATTCCAAATGGCTTCAGCAGGCACTACGTTCACCCAACCTGCGGGAACTGCAAAACCACATATACTGTCGAGATGGTGGCCATCGACGTCTCCTTCCAAGACGCCGGCCACGAAGCTCACAGTGGTGTCTCGCAGATGGGCGTAACGACGAACGAGCACGAATACGCAACCGCTGAAGAATACGCCAAGGTCCCGGAAGTCGATCTTCAAAGCCTTAACTGGCCCCTCGAATGCGACGAATGTGGAGAAGTTCTCAGAGGAAACAACCTTCTTTCGCCCGAATACGAGTCCGACCAGATATCCGAAGAAGCACTTGAAACGAAGGCCGTTTTTGAGTGCCCGAACTGCGAAAACCACCAAGTCGAGGAACCCGAACAATGAGCACAAGCGACACCGAATCGGCATTCCTAGGCTGCCCAAGCTGTGAACAAAAAGCATCGTTCACCATCGAAATAACCGGCGAACAACGAGACGTCGTATTCCAACAGACCAGCCGGGGCCGGGGCGTCCACTCAGCCGGCTCTGTCCACGTCCACGATTACGACGAAACCAAACTCCGATGCGGCGAATGTGACGAAATCGTAGCCCTAAAGGATCTTATCCCGGTCGAATGAAGTATCCAACATACAGAATTAACTGAAAACTGCAAATTCAGCATTATTTTGGACTGATTTGGTTTTTGTCCCTCTTTTCGACGGTGGCAGATCATCCATGGCAATCTCTCAAACTCCCCAACAAACTGCCCGTTTGACAGCTCCAACAATCCAAGAGGCGGTCCCATACGGAGTCGAACGGCTCTATCTCAATCATCCACGAAGCTATATCGCCGTCCCCATCGCGACGGCCCACGATCTCGATACGGCCAGCCTGATCCAGAAGCACACAGCCGGGTCAGGAAGTCAGGCCAAAACCGGCGCGGAGGTCCTCGGGCTTATCGACGGAAACGGAAACACAACTGCCCGGGGCGAACAGGTCGTGCAGACGGCTCTGGGCAATTACGAGACACTCGGGGCCGCTCTTGGCGACCTGAGTAATCTCGAAGGTTCCTCGGGCCGGTTCGTCGACAAACGGCCACAGTGGGCGGATGCGGTCCGAGAAATCGGTCTACAATACGAGCCAGCGCGATTCATCACCGAAGCAATTGCAAACAACGGCCCCACCACTCTCCCCGAGCTCGTCGTACTCGTTGGCGAACGTGCATCACAACCCTTCGCCCGCGAACTGTTCATCGATGATTCCATCGATATCCCATTTCCCCGGTTGAAAGCGACCGGCGCACTAGAGTCTCCTTCTGCCTACCGGGGAACAACCGTCTATCAACTGCATACCTGCCTCTTTCACTGTGGAGTGCTTCGCTCTCGAGGCTCCGATACATCGAACCTTCAACCCAAGGAATCGGTCTGGGAGCTAACTGACGCCGCTCAGAGCATCCTGCAATCGGGGGGTCGGCAGTGACTGACTCCGACAACCTCATGAGCCTTCTGAGCGGCCTCATCGATGGCCAATACGAGGTCCAAGATATCTACGCTCGAAACAACCGCCTGACTATCTACTCGGCCTCCTCTACTGGGGTTGGATCCAACTACGACTACCCTTACAAGCTCGAGAAATACCCCGGGTCTGAAACCATTCGAGACACCTGTGTGGAATACATCCTCGACTCAAACATCAATGACCCGAGCGTAACGAACCAGGAAATCCTCGATATGGCCTTCGAGCGGCGAGCCGATTACGTCGTGCCGAAAGACACACCCGGGAACGCAAAAGAAACGGTCGCCTCCCTCCGAGAATTTCGCAACCTGATGGACAAGCATCGCGACCTATACGGGCATCTCACTCCGATCGCCCCACTCCAACCGCCTCACAAGGAAACGTACCTGAAATACGAATCGCTCTACGAGAAATTCCCCATCATTGGGATCGGTGGCCTTCGCAATGCCAATCCATCGCGGCAACTGGCTGCGGTGAAAAACGTTCGCGAAGTCGTAGGCCAAAAGCCCATCCACGGATTCGGAATGGGTGGTCAACTGGATTTCATCAAAACTGTTCGCGATAATCCGGGATTGATTCAATCGGTCGATCTATCCACACCCGAACAGGCGCCGATGAACGGCCATCAAATATCAGCCACACTCAATCAAGTGGCGGGGCGAGCTCCCCACGGCGAAAAATCCAGCCAATTGCGTGGACTCTCTGCCGAACGCAATCTCTTAATCCTCAATTACCTCTATTCGAACCTCCTCGATGACCACGAAATCGAATCGACGTGGAAATCAGTCTTCCAGGACCGGACTCTCGGTGAGTTTCGGCAATCGACACTGGCCTAACCCGTTGTTTTTTGACTGCCTGTAAAGCTGGACAGTTTCAACCATGTCACAAGCAGAAATCACCTCTTACACCGTCGTAAAAGGCGGTCACGTCGAACCCGGGGCGGAAAACGTGATCGTCGGAACCGACAAGGAAGGCGACCTATTACCGCCCGAATCTGTCGGAAACTTCACCCTGATTGACGGGAAACGCTTCAAAGCTGGATGGGCCGTGCCGATCAGCGTGGTCGAAGAGACCGTTGGAGGCATCCCCACGAAGAAGCCGAAATTCTGCGTCGTCGAGCTGGATGGATTCCGTGACTACGACGTCATCGTCAGAACGACAACGAAGCCACGGGGACGTCCCTCGAAGACGGATGAAGCAACCACTCTCGGAGCCGATCTAGACGAAAAAGAAGCTGCAAGCAAAGCCGTCGAATGGATGCTCGAACATCCGATAGAGCCACAAGTCTCGATTCCAACCCGTGATATCTCTGCCGAGTCCTCGTTTGACGATCTGCACGCTCAGTTCGAACGAATGCGAGCCGGTTCCCATCTCGCAATTCAACATTACGAGGGGCATTTCGAGGTTCTACACGAGCTGAAAATCCAACACCCATGGGACGAGGGTTACTTGCTCGAGCATTCTTCCGGAGTTCTCTTTCGGCTTCTGAAGAACAGCGGCACTCTCGATAAAGCAACGCTCTATCTACAGCCGCTTCACGGCCACGCAACCGCTATCTCGAGTGTGACAGTTTCGAACGAACACAATTTGCGCGATTCTGTCGACAAGTCCACCTACAATACGGTAAAGGAGGCTGTCGGGGAAATGATCGCACGACTCACTCCCGGTGAGCTGCCGAAATTCGAGGCAATCGAAGTCGAAACGGTCGAAGACGGATTCGTCAATCCATCAGAAACAGACGACCTCGACCCGAATCAACGGAACTCCGCAACTTTCATCGACGATTCTGAAGCAGGAAAATGGGAACCTTTGCCCGAGGAGGTCCAGGCTCCACTCGAAGATGGCGAGTACTATATCGCCACCAAAAACGGTCTCTACAAGGCCTCTGACAACTACCTTCTCTCGCAGGTAGTGGACCAAAAGACGTGGGAAGGCACCCTCCCAGAATTGGAAGCCGAAGCAATCCCAACGGGTGAATTCGAGCTCAAGACCCCGATCGAAACACCGGAAGATCCCCCTGGATTGGACGATCCCGTAACCGAGATTCCCTATGTCGGTGAGGCTCGCGCAGAGAACATTCCTGCAAACACAGTTGGCGAAGCCCTCGATCGGGGACTCCCCTTCTTCGACGTTCCCGCCAACGGGATGCGAAAAATCTTGGATGCTGTTCACGGAATGGACCACAGCAAGCGATTCGGGACAATCGCGAAATTCAGCATCCTCGGAATGCTCGGCGGTGTTGGTCACGATATCAACGGCGAACAAATTGGAACGATCGCAAGTCTGATCCTCGATGACCTGGACGAACGGGTCATCGAATGGGCATGGTTCGGAGCCGGCTACGGAATCAAAAACGAATACCGTGCCAATATCGATGAGACACCCATTCACGACGGATTTGCGGTGGGAGTAGGGACCCCTGAAACGGGAGATATCAGACCGTATCTCGAGTCCAAAGAGGGTGAGGTAACCGAAGTCCCCATCGAAGACCTGCGCTCGCCGACGACCAACGTTAATTCGGTTGCTATTGGGAATGAAAACGAAAACGTCTGGACGGATCTGCCAAGCAACCTCTTCGAATTCCTGATTCACACGCTTCAAACTGATTTCAGCGATCCCGATATCCTCGAAGAACACGCCAGTATCTACCTTCTCCAAACAGAGAAGAAAGAGAAACGATTCATCGAGCTTCGGCATCCTGAGACGAATACCGTTGCAGTAGTCCAACCCGAACGAACAGCAGGGCCTACTGGAAGAATCAACTTCGAAGAGTGGGCCCCGTGGGCTGGGGAGTAACAATACGACTAGTTTTTGCTGATCGTGTTGAAATAGATCATGACCAGGAAATTAGAAGCCGGCCATGAAGAAGTTGGGCGAATTGAACCAACAGGGAACACCCGGCCCCATCAATCCGGTACCTTCGGAGTTATCAAAGGAGAGGTCGCAAATTCGAATGGCCAAATGGAGTGGAGTCATTTCTGCGAAGGCGCACTCTACAAGTCGAAATGGTTCGCCTATCGGCACGGCCCGAAACGAGATACAGGCGGAGTAACGTCGAGTCCCGATCTGACGACAGAACTCCTCAAACGATTCGACACCAGAAAGGGAGCAATCGATTACCTCAAGAGAAGGAAAACCTTCGACGAAGAATTCTAGTCATGGAGAAATACAAGCAGTTTCACCTTACCCGAGTCTTTCTCTCGATCCGTGATTATCTCGTCGAAAATTACGATATCACTGAATCGGATTTCTCGCAGTTTGACGCCCTCGATTATGCTCCCCTCTATCTTACCGGCAACAAGACAGAAGAAGTAGCTGAAGCACTCTGGGCGATAGTGAAGGACCTGAGTGAGGCTCTAGATGAGATCGACCAGCAAGATCAATCACACCCAGAACCACAACAGCCTCATTCGAGCTCAGACCAAGAACGCATCAGAACTTGATCGATGCCGGCCTATTTCTATAAATAGAGCAGCGCGAGTCCCACGGACCATCGTGCCCGTGGGTGAAGCGCGTCAAAACACGAGCATTTAACAGCTATCAAACCATATAGGAATACAGTGCAGTCGTCTGAACTCACCCACACATTATCCTTCAGTTTGAACATTACCACGGGGAGTGCCGACGACCTGCAAAACGGGTGTCGCGAAGCCCGCCGCATTCGTAACGAGACAAACCGTCTCGACCGACAAGGTTGGAAGTGGAGCGACATCAAATCAGTTATCGTCGACAACGCCAACCACATCAAAAACACCAGTCAACTCATCGTTGATAAGGCGCTCGGTGAAATCGAAACCTACCTCGACAACAAGGATGACGGTTGGGGACGACCATATCCGTACATCGACCGGATGTACCCGATAGTGATGAACCATGAAGAAGGCTACCGCCTGTTCCTCGAAGACGATGGAACGGTTCGATTCCGTGTCACGGCCACGAGAGGAACACACGTCAAAGGCGAACTTCGTGGGAGTCCCGACCATTTCGACCGTCTTCGAATCGCGTTCAACGACGAGGAATGGCGTGTTGGGACTGCTGAAGTCGTTCACAAACACGACGAGTGGCGACTTCATGTTACCGTTACACATGAGCAACACAGAGTTGCCACCAAGGCCGATGCAGACCCGATCGTTGGCGTTGACGTGAACGAGGACTGCATTGCTCTCGTTGCAATGGATCGAAAAGGGGCGGTAAGAGACTCTGTAGTACTTGAGTATCCGTCGGTCAAAGAACAGCGCCATGAGTTTTTTACCAAGCGCAAGCGGATGCAGAAAGCGGGACAAACTGCGTTCGAGACAGTCGTGCAAGCTGAAGAACGTAACTACGTTCACGACTGCTTACACAAAGTGTCGCGTCGAGTAGTCGAATGGGTCTCGCAGTTTTCGGACCCGGTCATCGTCTTTGAAGACCTCAAAGACATGCGAAACAGTATCGACTACGGGACGCGGATGAACCGTCGGCTGCACTCAATACCGTTCGCCGCACTCCAAGAGATGGTATCGTACAAGGCTGCCTGGAACGGGATTCCCTCAGACGAGGTTGACCCGAAGTACACGAGCCAACGGTGTCCCCGAACGGAGTGCCAGCACACAGAACGGGCGAACCGTCACAAAAAACGGTTCAAGTGCAATCAGTGTGGGTTCCAAGACCATGCCGATCGGAAAGCGGCAGTGTGCGTGGTGCAGAATTGGTTCGACAAGCAGGATGAGAATGTGCCGTCTCTCGAAACCCTTCCTCGTATGGTAAAGGTGAGACGGGCGGCATCGGGGGCTGGTGGAGGCCCCGACTCTCACGGAGCGGGTTTCGCTTCGGGTGTTGACCGACACGGAACGTCGGCGCGACCAGAGGTGGAAGCGCGAGAGGAATTAAAGCCCATTGCCTCAGCAGTGCCAGAGTAAACACGGACGCCCCGCGCCACTGTGTGCGGGGTACTTCACGACGGCACCATTACAATTTAATTCAGTGAACAACCATATGCCATAGTGTGAGCCAACTCGATCGCTGGATTGACGATCCCCAAGCAATCCCTGGTTCGCCCCGAAAAATCACCTCAAAACAGGGCCGTGAACCAGATTTTTCGCCTTTGGAGCTTTCAAACCCGATTCAAGAGACATTGAAGAATAACGGAATCACACAGCCATATTCACATCAAACCAAAGGGGTCCAGTCAATCCGAAATGGGAAAAACGTCGTCGTAGCAACCCCCACAGCAAGCGGGAAAAGCCTTGTTTACACACTTACTGCCTTCGAACGGGCATTACAATCTAACTCTCGGGCGCTATATATTGGCCCACAAGTCGCCTTGATCAACGACCAAACAAAGACGCTCAAAAATTTTGCCAGCGAAATATCATCCCGTGCAGAGGAGGGGGTGCAAGTCGAATCCTATTCTGGGCAAACCGATACAGAAGAACGGCATCGGATTCGGGAGGAGAAACCCGATATCATCACAACAACGCCGGACATGGTCCACTACTCTTTCCTCCCCTATGCGAGCGACAAATGGCGATGGCTATTCCATAGTCTAGATACGGTCATCATTGACGAGATCCATGAATACAGAGGTGTCTTCGGCGGCCATGTTTCTCAAATTCTGCGCCGATTAAACAGGATCGCAGAGGACTACGATTCACACCCTCAATACATTACGACATCTGCCACAATCGGCAATCCGATCAAACACGCAAGTCGGGTTACTGGGCTGCCTGCCGATTCATTCGATCTGATCGAAAACGACGCGAGCAAAAGTGGACCTCAAGAATGGGTGTTCTGGGAACCAGATGAAGAATACACCCCATCAGATGAAGAAGATGACGAAACCTACGCAACCTCCTCCCACACCATTTCGAAGGAAGTCCTGAAACAACTGATCAAAAACGACTATCAAACAGTCGTTTTCACACGAGCTCGACAAGCAGCCGAACGATACGCAACTCAGACTAAAGAGGATTTCTTCGAAAACGATGACCACCACCTTGCCGATTCAGTCACCGCTTATCACGGAGCCCTCGGTGCTAAGAAACGGACTGAAATCGAGTCTGGGTTGAAATCGGGAGAGCTGAAAGGCGTATGGAGTACAAACGCTCTCGAACTCGGTGTTGATATCGGCTCTCTCGATGCCGTGATTCTTGATGGGTATCCGGGAACAACGATGGCTGCCCACCAACAAGCCGGACGGGCTGGGCGCGGTGATGATACCTCACTCGTTCTTTACGTGCCGAACAGAGACCAACTCGATCATTACATGCTAGATAATCCAATGGAAGTCCTGGACGGTGAGCCCGAATCGGCCACGGTAGATCCGTTCAACTCTCAGATTTATCACCCTCACCTCGTTGCCGCAGCATCGGAAAACCCAGTTACAACCGACGAGTCAAATCGCTACAAGGACCTCCAAGAAGTCGCGAATTATCTCGTTAACAAAAATCGGTTGAAGCCCCTGAAATTCAATCCCGGCTGGGCAGCGGACGTGAATAACCCACAATATGGGATGTCAATCCGCTCTATCGACTCCAAACAAATCGATCTGATCGATAAAAGTTCAATGCCAAGCTCACCATCGGGCGATAATCTACCAACTCCCGACCCAACTGATGAAATATCGGAAGATGAATCAAGAAATGCCATCGGATCGCTTCAATACCGATCAGCCCTCAGAGACGCCCATCCTGGAGCCATCTATTACCATCAAGGGCAGAAATACGAGGTCCAGACCCTCGATATCGACGACGAATTTGCCGCTCTCGAAAAAACCGACGCAGATCACTACACTCAGCCATTATTCAAAAAGGAAGTCTCGACTAACGAAATCGAGAAGACGGAATCGCTTACGGGTGATGATCGGATCATTGTCGGCCTCGCCGATGTGACTGTGACAGAACACCTACTCGGGTACAGAGTTACCTACTCGGACGGGAGTGAGCAGCAAGAATACCGACTCAAACTCCCACCAAGCAAGTTGAATACGCGATCTATCTTTCTCGCAATCCGCGATGGAAACATCACAGAGCCGATTGAAGAAAAGGGCTACCGACACGGAGTTGATTCACCGCTTCGGAGCGCACTTCACGCGATTGAACACACAATGATCGGCCTTCTCCCGCTCGAGATTTTAGTTGATCGGAATGACGTCGGGGGTCTCTCGAGTGCTGCCCATTCCGAAACGGGTCTGCCCACCATTTTCATCTACGATGCCCATCCAGGAGGGGTTGGAATTGCCCCCTCGGCATTCAATCGAGTGCGAAAGCTCCTCGAAAACACACACAATCGAATATCAGCCTGTGATTGTGACGATGGATGCCCGAAATGTATCATCGACTCCAACTGCGGGAATGCAAATGATTTCCTGAACAAACACCTCGCGGTCGATCTCCTCGACTCGATCACAGAACTTCTCTGAGTGTCTCAACCAGCGGCACCATACGCTCTTCATCGCCCCATCGATACTTGATTCCCATCGTAGACGTATTTCCGTAGGCATCCTTCCGGCCAAGAATCCACATGACGGGCCCGGTGGCCGGCTTTGCAAGCGAGAGCCAACCTGAAACACCCCTCCCACCTGACAGACTGGTTGTACCGACCGTTCGCCAGTAATCTGCGGTGTCAAAAATGTCATCGCCATCCGTTTGATCAACTTGCTCGAGAAGAGACTGCAACCGCTCGATATCCTCTTTCAAAACTGCGATTGTATGAAACCGACCATCGCCATTTGCTTCCTCCGATTCCTGCCATAACTCGAGTCTCACAACATTATTCGGATGGTGCCAGACATCCCACCACGCATGTTCTTCCCCCTTCGTTTGGAACGGAACGGCTTCGACATGGTTCCATTCAGTCCCTTCGATAAACCGAGGTGTGACTTCCTCAGTCTTTCTGAACCGATAATACTGACCTGGTAACGGGACCTCTATTTCTAAGCTGGTTGGATCAGAATCCGAAAACCATTCCTCAAATGGCTCTTCAAGCCCGCTCCACCTCGATTTCGACGGAACTGCCGCTGGCCAAACTGTATGGAACCGATTGGAAGCAATTTTCAGCTCACTCCCATGAACATCGCCCAAATATGCCACATAGACCGAGTATCCTTCATTGCCGTATTCTTTGAATACTGAACTGAAGTTTTTGTCCTTATGTTTCACCTGTGCCTCGATTATGATTCCATTCCCATACGGGAACCGAGGTTCATCAAATTCCACAAGGACGTCAGCGACACGATCACCAACCCCTTTCTCTAAATGAACCACCGAGTCAGGAAACCGTCGATCGAACGTCGATTTCGCGATGGTCTTCAGTTTGATATGGGCGTTCGACTCACCAGAACAATTGGTGTCCGAATGATGGAAAAAGTGCCTCGAAACGATACTTCCACCTTGGCGATGAGTCGATCGAACCCCCATGGATCCACCGCATTCTGGGCATTCTACACTCTCCCCATCATCGATATCGTAGGGGCCGACATATTCTCCATCGACCATGCCCACGAATGGCATACATTGACTTTCTTACCGCTTTATTAAGAGGTTTTCTAAATTCGAAAGCAAGGCCCCTTCCTCAAAGAGCAACCAACGGGAGCGTGTAGGGGGGGGGGAGTTCACTAAGAGGTTTTCGCCCGAGTCGGTTGTTAGTAATTGGTTTTTAGTGCCTTGTTTGCAACGGAGCGTTTTGGTAACTCTTCAACCATGTCAGCTAGCGCAGAAACCAGTGACACCAGCACAGTATCGCCCTTTGAAATCATCACAACGATCGGGGTGCTCAAGCCGTTCATCGAAGAAGCACTCACGCTCGTCGACGAAGCCAAGATGTTCGTCGAAGAAAACTCCCTCCAAATCCGCGAGGCAGATGCCGCCAACGTCGGTATGGTAGATGCCTCACTCGACACAAGCGTTTTCGAATCATACAATGGTGAGTCCCATCAAGACCTCGTCCTTGGTATTGATCTCGAACAGTTTAGTGACGTCCTTAGTCAGGGCGATCACAACGATACGATTCATCTTGTACTGGATCCGGAAACGAGGAAGCTAACCGCATCGTTCAACGACTCGCTCGAATTCACTATGGCGCTACTGGATCCTGACACCATCCGCTCAAGTCCCGATCTCCCGGATATGGACCTCAATGGCCGAGCTGAGTTGAAAGGACGTCAACTCAACCGTGCAATTCGTGCAGCCGACATGGTATCCGATTACCTTCAAATCGGTTTCCCAGACACCAGTGATGAACTCTACTTCCATGCAGAGGGAGATACTGATGACATGCATCTGGACTTGAGCGAAGACGATGAAGGGATCGAAGAGGTTTCCAGAGACGTCGAAGAGATGTACGCGATTTACAGCCTCGACTATCTCAAGGACCTGAAGGCCAATATGGGACCGAGAGACGACATCACATTACTCCTCGGAGACGACTTCCCCGTCAAATTCCACGTCGACAAACCCGACAACGACGCCCTCGATATCACGTACATGCTCGCCCCGCGAATCGAGGATTCTAACACCTAGAACTGTGTATTTGTTTTTAATATCCGTGCAGAGAGGTGGGTTATGAGTTTCAGTACAACCGCAGCAAGTTCTATATCCGAGTCCTCCCTATCGCGTTCTCACATTCCAGACGAACTGGCCGGCTTTTCCCTCAATAGGGTGTGTCGCCCAGATTGCACCGTTCATTCAAATTGTGATAACGGAGGAAAACGGCCCGTTTCCTCAGTTGATGATATCCAATCCAAAAGCGAAGTATCACAATGGGTCCAGGAAGGAGGAAACGCAGGGATCGTCCCAAAAGCCAACGACGAATTAGCAATCCTCGATATCGACTCCGATCAACTCGCAGCCCTCGCTTCGAGATACTTGCCAGAAACATTCACAGTCGAAACCCAAAGCGGGTTTCACCGATATTATCGCGTTCCGGGTTGGGATAGAAACTTCGGGTGGGGTGAATTGGGCTCAATCCGAGCAAATAATTGGATGGCTGTAATCCCACCCTCTATTCACCCGACAGGGACACGATACACCGTCGATCGGAAATCACCGATCGCGAGGATTTCCCCTCGAGAGTTAGAGTTGGTTGTCGACAAAATCCAAGAATCGCAATCAGAATCAGATTCGCGCCCTCATTCATCCCAAATCCCGACTAAATCAGTTGGGGCCCTCGATTTCATCCAATCAGACTCGATTCGGAACAGGATTGAACGATACCTTCACGAGTCAAACCCCGACCACAGTGATAGGATATGGCTCGTCGGGTGGCTCTATCACGTTCCCGAGAATCCGAATCTGAAAGAGCAAGATATCGTGGACCTGATCATGCAGAAGGCTCAATGGTCAAACCTCAACCGCGACATTGTAGAAGAACAAGTCGACTCCGTGATCAAATCGTCCGGATGACACAACTGACAAATATATTGGCGTATTTGTCGTAATCATGTTCGAACTCACAGGCTTCCAGCGTGATCTGATAATCATTATTTCCGGCCTTGACGAACCAAATGGGCTTGAAATCAAGGAAGAGACCGATGATTACTACGAATCAGAAATCAACCACGGTCGACTCTATCCTAACCTTAATACGCTTATTGACGAGGGATTACTGAACAAAGAGAAAGCAGACGAGCGAACCAACAAATACGAACTCACCAAATCGGGGAGACAAGCCATAAAAGAGCGCCGGGAATGGGAAGAGCAGTACGTCGATATCGACTAAGGTCGCGACTAGTTTTGGTGTTCAGTTTGGGATTTGGTAGGATTTGGTTTTTTGTCCCTTTTGATGCAGTGAAGGACTAATCAGACATTATCCAACCATGAGTAGCAATAACCAGTCCTCAAACAGCGGCAGCACCGGCACTAAATCGCTAACGCCCCACCTCCTCGACAAGGAGGCAACAATCCCCTTCCTCGGCCTGACAGCCGACAGCGTCCTCGAGTATCCTGAAGAGGTGGATACAGAAGGGGAACGATTCAGCGAAGACGCAGCTCCTTTCGAAGACGTCATCGAAGTACTTCCCAAGCCCATGGCCGTCGACGTTTGGGCAGTCAATCCCTTCGTCGACGAATCGGGCGAAGTGGACGTCGAAGCCATTAGAGACGTTCACGGTCTCGATACAGACACGTTGGAAAACGCGATGGGTGAATCGCTCGAAACGGTAGTCGAGGACACCGATCCCACCCCCCTCGAGGAAGACCGACACCGGAAGGCAATCGTCGATCCACGACGGCTCGCACTCAATGCACTTGGGTACGATACTCGGTTCCGGTGGCAGATCGCTTCCAATCGATACACAGCCGGCGATCCACAGGACTTCCTGCGGCCAGCTATCGATGCGTTCCGGCGCCGGGGCATGGACGGATTCGGGTGGCTATCCTTCGACAACTGGGGCGGTCACGTCAAGCTGACCATGATCTGGCCATCGGTCAATACGGATTTCGATACCGGGCCAACAAGTGACCTTACGGCCTACATGGGCTACCGAATCCAGTGGGACGTCCAGGGGACTCAGAAGATCAAAGCCCATGAAGTCGTCTTCCTGCCTGAGCTTCAAGTCTCGATTCCAGACATCGGCCAGGTATACAGCCGAAAACACCTCGGGCAATTCATCGATCCCGAACACGAACGGCAGAACGATCGGCTCCCGCCCCGGAAATGGCACGGTCAAATCGCAAGCACCGCGAACCAGCGGGTCGTGACGGTCCCAGAAAACATCCTCCGACTGCGTGAAACCGATCTCGACCTGACTCAGGTTCCTTACGCCCCGATCGACGATGACGCCGATGAAATGAGCAAGCAAGCGGCTATAAACACCCTCACCACATTCTATCTCCTACACGGTATCCCCGAAACCTACGCAGAGGAGGCAGCTGCGGAGTCGGTTCGCATGGCAGAACCGCATTATCAGCCAACACTCTTTGCGATCGTTCTCAATCTCCAACGGACCCTCCTTGAGGTCTATGAAGATCACTCTCTCGCGAGCGATCAGTACGTCGAATACCAGGAACTCGCGTCCGATATCTACGATCGGCCCTTCCAGATGATCCAACTGGCTGCGAGGGAATACGAGATCCAGCGAACGGACGAAGATGAGGAGTGGATTCCTGAAAATCAGTTGGGGCTCGTCGACGATCCCGAGTCTGCAAACGAGATCCCCGGTGTGAATGTCACGAACGAACGGGCGCTAACAGATGTCGAAGCCACACAACTTGAGAACCGTGTCCAGCAGAAAGTTCAGGAAACTTTGGGCGGTTTTTCGAGTGCTTGAATAAGGTAGCACAATGAGTAGTACATCAACCTCCTCCGCCGTTGAATACTCGGACGAGGACTACGTCGTTCACCTCGCAAACGCTCTCATCAACGAACATGGAGGGACTGTCGATGCGAGTATCGTTGCCAATCTGGCACCAGAATATTTCGAGCTCGATGGTGGAACAACAACGGAGCGGGTTCGAGAAATCATCGACGAGTCCGACCATATCAACGTGAACCGTGACGGAGCACAGGACAGGATCGAAAGCGTCCGAGCCCACGGACAGCCCCCGAGGGAAATCCTCGAGATCAATCCCCGATTAGGGGGCAACGAGGCCACACTTCACGCTCTCGAGATCGTGAACGATACGGTGGCTGAAAAGCTGAACAACGAGGGTTTAGAGACTGTCAAAGACATCGCGAACGCCGATCCCTGCAAGATCGAAGGGATCAGTGCCACTATGACCACCGCGAAGGCGCAAGCCCTCGTTGAGGAAGCCCAGCAGCACGTCAGTTCTGAATCACATCTCTCCAATTCCGGACTCTCTCCCTACGTTCGCGATGATGAATCCCCGGCAGCCACAGTCCAGGAAGTCTCTGAAATCGATACGCCTGTCGGGGAACCTCTCGTCATCACACAAGGCCTCGACCCGGACGATCCCAAAGCTCACTACCACGGCCTTCTGGTCCACCAAGATATCGGCCATCCGAAGGTGCCCAAAAAGGAGTCCAACGCTCGCGACGGCGAAGTAAAACTCTTCGAGGACGAAAACGGCGACGTCATCGAGCCCGCAATCCCGACTGAGCCAACGTTGCAAATGCCAATCGACGAAATAGTCGCGAAAACCCTCTCGAGAAACGAAACGCCGGTCATGCTCAAAGGCCCCCACGGGTCGGGGAAAAACACGGTCATCAAGTGGCTGGCTTACCAGACGAACCGGCCCTACATCTCGATCGACGCCCACGAGGATATGCTGGCTCAAGACCTCTTTGGATCCATGTCGCTCGACGAAGATCGGAAAGTCGTGCGGCGTGATACGGCGCTCACAGCCGGGATGAAGATGGGGGCGCTCATCGTCATCAACGAACTCCCAGCGGCGCAGGCGGGCATCCTCATGTCCCTCCACCGATTCCTCCAGGAGGGTAAGTTGCTCATCAAAGAAACGGGCGAACTGATCGAGCCCCACAGCGCGACTCGGATTCTCGCGACTCAGAACCCGGCTACGGTCGACTACGGAGGGAACAGCGAACTCAACATGGCGACTGACGATCGATGGGCTACGTACCAGCACAACTACCCTCCGAAGGATGAGGAGGTCCGTGTGCTGCACGAGATGGCAAACCGTGATACGCAAGTGGCAGATCGGGCCACAATCCGGAAGATGGTCGAAATCGCTTACATGACGAGGAATGAACGAACGATGCCGACCGTAAGTACCCGGCACCTCAAAATCTCCCTCAACCGGATCGATGACGGCGCTTCGCCAAAGGCCGCGATGAAGTGGGCACTCCAATCGATGAGCCGGGAAACGCATAACCCGAAGGACCTCTACGGAGAAATTGACGACCGGCTATGAGCGATAGAGAAGTCCAGACAAACGACCAAGAAGATACAGAAGTTGGTCAGCCAGTTTCCCTCAATCTGACGTACAGAGAGGCTTCGATACTCGATGCCTATGTTCGCACAATGTTCGAAGCTGATGACAATTACGACGATTACAGCAAGCCCATGGGATCAGTTCTCGATAAGTTGGAGGCTCAATTATGAACGATAGAGACGCCCGCGAAGACGAGAATAAAAAAAAGGGTACAGTTGGCCTAAAGATGGCTGTCGTGCAAGTCGATGCTCGGGGGACGACCAAAGGGATTTGCGTCGTGTGGTGTGGAGACGGAAAAGCCAATCTGGGTGCGGGAACACTCCTGTCCCACGTGCGGATTCGAGACGGACAGGGACGCGAACGCAGCGATGAACATCCTCAAGCGCGGTTTTCAAAAGCTAGGGCTGGGATGGCCCGAATCAACACCTGTAGAGACTGTGACCGCTACGGACACTGATGACTTCCGAGAGGTGTCTGCACGTCACGTCATCGAAACAGGAAGCCTACCCTCGTGAGAGCAGGATTCCCCGCGCCACCGTGCGCGGGAAACATTCAAATCATTTGCTTGTGACACGATGCTTATGGTCCGAGAAGACGGGAAACGAAATTTCGTATTGCGTGAAGACGGCGAGGAATCCAGCGTATTTTCCGGGAATACCCCCCGCCAAGCGGCAATGAAAGCGGCCCGTCGCCTCGATGATCAAGGTGATTCAGAAAGCGAAGCCCCTCGAGAAGAACTCATCCTTCGAGAGAAGGGATCCGACAAACTCCACAAATACGAAGCCTGGGCCTGGACTGAACCAGCACCGGAGGACTCCCCCGATTGGCTTGAAGGAGAAGTATCCAAAGCCAACGTCTCAAAGCAAGGAATCGAGCACCTCGACTAATACTCTGGTTGGTTTTTGGGCCTCTTGATGGGGTGAAGGGTCATGTCTTCAGCAGCCACTCGTAACACCTTCTCTCAATCGGCGGCCTACTTTCGTTCATCTCCTGACCGCCAAGAACGACTGCGAAACTACGTTCAGCGGCACACCGGAGAGCACGTCGACGTCAGGCTTACGCCCAGTGTTGAGACGGCAGCTGTTATGCCGGCCTCGGAAGACGCTCTCCTCGAAGCCGAAGAAACAGATTTCGATAACCAAGAAGCCGAGCGACTGATCGATGCAACTGACGGCGATTATTTGGCCCTGATCACTACCCAGCCCACCGATCTCGACAAACTCGGTGGCATCACCCGTCAAGTTCACGCCGATCGGAACTTCCAGATGGGTGCTGCCCTCCACGAACTCCTCCACATCCTCCATACCAACAGCAGCTATATCAGAAAGCAACTCAGCGAGAGAGTTGACGAGCAGTACCAAGACCTCGTTCACGAGCTCATTAATCTGGTCGAGGATGCGGCGATCGAGAAATCAGTCTTCGACTCGGATAAATGGACCAAGCGGGCCGAAAACCGGCTCATAACAAGTCGAAAAGCAGTCGCGACTACTGTCGAAGATATCCCCACCCCGGTCGAATTTGGCCTTTGGGATGCGATTTCCGGAATTATCTATGAGCGAGGGATATTCGACAGCGGAAAAACCGATATCCTACTCAATCATGATGACGACCGAATCAGGTTCCAGAACGAAGGAGTCCGACAAGTTGTCGAAAGCCTGCAACCCCGTCTTGAAGAATGGGTTTACGAAACTCGATCCAAACCCGACTCAAAAGATCGAACGGACGCAATAATCGATTTCTGGGAGAATGTACTGAAACCCATTTTCGATCAAGCAAACTCCCAGCAGCAGTCTTCCGGTCAGTCTGACGGCGAATCCGATGAAGGTGAAGAAAGCCGATCAGGGCCATCCCCACAAAGTCCGAACCAACCGTCAGTAAACGAGCAAGACCAGGAGAACGGGCAGGGATCAGACTCGGGTTCTGAAACGCCACAACAGGACCAGTCAAATGCCGATTCAGAAGAGACAGAACAAGGTGGCGAAAACAAGAACCCGGTTCCAGACGATCTGGGTACAGATGATATCGATCCTGATATCGATACGAGTGATTTCAACCCATCAATCGGTCGCGACGTAGGCGAAATGCCCAATGTGGGCGAAAACCAGCCAACTCCGACAAACGAAGAGGAAAATGATTCGAGTAACGAGGCCGATGGGTCTCAAACTGGTAAGGATACGAACGGCTCGTCACAAAATGAGCCAGAAGAAGCCGGTTCCGGAGATGAAAAGCAGGGAACAAATGACTCAGAAGGGGCCGATAACGCCAACTCGGGCGAAGACGTCGACGATCACACCCACAGCCCTGATTCAGATTCCAGTTCGGATAATGGAGCCACCGACCAAACGACTCTTGGCGCATTTGACCAATCCGGTGGCGACCCAGAAGACGAAACAGATGCTGGGGAAGAATCGAATCAAGAAGGCGGAGAAGACGTCGAAGATCAAGACGCGACACCCGGCCAAGAACTAGACGAGCAAGATACAACTCCCCACGAAGACGGGAAAGAAGATCCGGGCAGTGGCCATGATTCGGAACCAGCAGTACCGAATGAGCTCAACAATGACATCTCCGAAGAGATCGAGGACGAAACCTCGGCAGAAATGGACCAAGTAGGCCCCGATGCAGACCAGATCGACCAAGAACTCGATGAACTCGAAAGAGCCCTCTCCGAAAGTGCTGGCGAAGAAACTCTAGATCAACTCCGAGTCACAGACAACCGAGCTGACGAAATACCGCCCCATCTCTGGGAGGAAATCAAAGCCGAAGCCAAATTCGTCGGACGTACCCTTCGCAAGACGCTCGAGAAAAGCCGTAACGACTCGAGACGATCGGGCCTTACCAGCGGTCGTTTAGACCGCAGGCAACTCGGCAAGGTCGGCCTGGGTGATCCTCACGGGTTCTCTGTCGACCTGAGTGGCGACGATAAGAAGTACGATCTCGTCTTCGTCCTGGACGGTTCTGGATCTATGCGAGGAAGCAAGATGCAGACGGCGACCGAAGCGATTGCTCGGCTAACTGTCGCAGCCGAAGATATCGGCATCAACGTGGCAGTCACAGGGTTCCGGAATGGGGCCGCCGAGTTGATCAAACCGTTCAGCGTCGACTCGGATTTCGCACGAGACAAGCTCCTAAATTCGGAGACGGGTGGAGGCACCCCACTTGCACAGGCACTCTCCCTCGCACGAAACCTCCTCGAAACCGAAAGCCACCGGGGTCACAAGCCCATGATCGTAACCATGACGGACGGGATCCCCGCAGATGTTGACGCCGTTCGCGAAGAGCTACAGCAGACCCAAGCACCAGTCCAGAGTCTCACGATCGCGACCGACACGACAGCGAACAACCCACCTGATCGGGCTGACGAACTGACGGGATACTACGACGGCCACACCTACATCTTCGACCCAGACCGACTCGACGATCGCTTAGACGATTTGATCGCTCAATTTGCGGGCTATTAGGCTCACTCACCAACTCAAAGTCCAAGGTATGAAACGATATCCTGTTCGCGCCCATACAGCGTTTTTCGCTCAATAGAGACGATATCCCGCTCGATTAATTCCCCCATAGCTTCATCGACCGCTTGGGGTGGCCTATCAATTTCGCGGTCCACACGAGTAATCGGGACCTCACCCCGTTTCTGCAACAACGACACAATAGATGTCGCCAGCGGAGACGCCTCTTGCAATTCGGGCGGAAGTTCAGATTCATTGAATTCCACAGATGATGAGTTGTCTTGCTCGGGGATCACTAATTCGTAGGTTTTACGCCCGTTATGTGTTGTTTCTTTCCGATTTACAATTCCGGAATCTGCAAGCGATTTTGCTATGCGAGAGCCAGTCCGGCTCGAAGTGTCCAACTCTTTCCACAGTTCACTCTGATGGATGCCATCATTGTCTTGAATCAATTGGAGTGCCTCTTCTTCCGATTTGGAAAGGTCACCTTCAAATAATTCGGCTTGAAATCCAGACACCATAACAAGACACACTTCTTATTTCTACTATTATCAATTTGATGTTTTTGTCAGTCGTGATTCAAGTGACTGTCCATGTCTAGTGCTGATGATCCTAACCCATATCTCGATAACCCGGCTTCTGAACTCCCCCTCAACTTCCCCAAACCAAGCCTCTCGAGAAAGAACCCGCTATACGAGTACGATCCCACCATTCACGCACCTGAAATCGAGCCGATCGAGCACCGGATTCGATACGATTTCGCAAAAGCCGGCCTCACGATGAAAATGAGTCTCCTCGAAAGCTATTCCCCGTACAACAATGACTCGAGCAGCGAAGATCCGTGGGCCAATAGTGGAGATTTGAATCCCAAGCCAGAAGCTCTAAAGAACGCTGAATTCTCGATACAGGACCGGCTTGAATACGAAGAGCATCTCTTCGAAAACTGGGATGACGACTCCGTAATCGAGAAGGCGCCCGGATACCTCGCCCATCGATTCCGGGAAATCCGAGACTCAGACAACCCCGAAGAAGGTGTCCAAAACGAGCGAGCCAATCGAACCTACTGGTACGAGCAAATGCCATGGTCGAATCTCTATGCCCTCTTCACGAAGGACAGCTCGCTTGGAGACCTCTATCCTTCGTCTCATCGGCAATATTCAGATACGGGAAAGCCAGTAGACGAAGCCCACAACAAACATACCAATTACTTCGAGGGTGCAATCCTCGTTGATAACAACTCGGATCCAGAAAAGGTTGCAGAAGACTTCGATGTGGACCCAGACCACGTCTATCGCGAAGAGGAATTCAATTACACCCACAAGGGGGATGCCCTCGTTCGACCCGACGAGTATATCGAAGCGTTTCCAGCACCAGTTGTGATCGGTCACTACGCAAACGACTCCGAATACGTCCTATTGCCCTGGACGGGCGGTTTGACTTGCCAATGTCACTACAAGCACGAGAAGCCCTTCCGAGTAATGTGCAAACACGAGGCCATGGCGTCGATGCTTGCAGGCGAACACGGAAGCGAGTATTTGCCCCTTACTGAAGGGATCGATGTTCCCGATCGGGTACGACGTCTCTACGACCCTCTCGCCATCGATTGGACGTCCTAACAGGTTTCAAACGCGCTTTCAATCGATTCGGGTCTTCTTGGTTTTTTCTCGGGCGTGAGGAAACGGCCCATGTCCACAGAAGCACCATCCGAAAGCCAACCTTCCGAGACAGACCCCTCAGAAGAGCACACAAGCCTCTCAATCGCCGAGGAGCACCGGATCGCCCAACAGACCGGCGCAATCTTCGGACCCAGACACGAGGAACTATGACCCAAGAAGGCCTGCCTGAAACACTATACCTCGTCCCGGACTGGGAGTATCACGAAGCACACGATACCTGGCGAGCTCACGGCACCATCATCAACGGCACGCCCATCGTCATCGAAGAACTCGTTACAACTCGATACGACGGAAAAGCACCCACCTGCGAAGTGTGCAGAGAACGGCGTGAAGATGCTTACCGGCTTGCAGACGAAGATGATATCGCTGGGATACCTCTATGCCGGGACTGCCTCGAGGAACAAGGCTGGATCAAAGAGATCGTCGAAGACAAAACTGAGTTGGACAACAACGTCGATGTACCAAGCTCTCATATACCCCTTCCTGATCAAAACAGGGAGAGAAAAGAGACCTCACCTTTGCCTGCAATCGGGGAAGCCCCTGAACGACTATACATCGTCCCCGATCTGAATTCTGAGGGTTTCGACATCTGGGAGTTTCACGGGCAAACGATCCACGGGACACCCGTTGTGATCGAAGACCGGGTCCACACAGATTACGATCAGGAGGCATTATGCGAGGTGTGCGGCGAGCCTCGAGAAAACGTGTACCAATTAGCAGACGAGCACGCACCCGGCGTGACGGTCTGTCTCGACCATCTCAACGAATCTGTCTGGGTTAATACGATCCATACGACGTGGCGCACGGTCATGTTCGATGAAACACCGGTTCCTGAATATACTGAACCGGGTGCGGATCGCGCACTGTCTGAAATCTGAACAAATTTTAAAATTTGTAGAACTTGTGCGAAGTCTGGAAATTTAGTAATGTAGGACAGTTTCAAACATGGTACCAGCCAGCTCCAGCTTTAGCGAGGTCTAAACCTCGCCAACGTTCCATAAGGCCTGAACATTTTCAAAAGTCCAGACTTCCAAAGATTCGCACAACCTTTTAAAATTACACAGTATGTATACATTTTACAAAGTTTTCCACTTCCACACAGTGTATGATTTCCACACTTCTAAAAACGTGTACAACTTATACAACTTAAACAAATTCCAGAAATTGTTAAGATTTCGGGCGTTTCAGACGGTCAATAAGGCGTGAAACGTCCTCGGGTTTTACAACCTCTCCAACGTATACAATTCGTTAGAAACCATCCAACACAAACCATGGAAGAAAAAACACCACGAGCCGTGAGCGTTTCAGTCCTCAAAGGCGGCGTCGGTAAATCAACAATAGCAGGAAACCTTGCAGAAACACTCGCACACAGAGGAAACACAGTCCTGTTTATGGATCTCGATAGTAACGGACACGCCTCAGCAGGACTCGGATTTGAAGACCACTACGAAAATTACGAAACGCACCTTGGAGACGTGCTTTTTAATACGGCAAATCCAAGCGACGTGATTTTTGATACAGGATTCGGTTTCGATATCCTCCCGGCAACGGACAACCACAGCTCGATTGAGAATCAAATCAAAGAAACCGAAATGCCAAGCCTTCAATTGAAAAATAATCTTATAGATCCACTCCTGAACAATGAATACGACTACATTATCGTCGACAATTCTGGAGACAAATCAACACTCCTGAACAATACCCTCGTTGCCGCTCAAAACATCATAATGCCCCTAACACCGGGGGAGGAATCGCTTCACGGTCTCCAAAGGACCAAAGAAGACCTCCTTAAGCCATTGAGAGAGTACATCGATCTGAATATTCTCGCGATCGTTCCCAATAGGCTTTCCCGAAGAATCGACTACCACTACGGTGACCGTAAATTAGTCGAAGCAATCAATCGAGGGAGCCCATCGAAAGTGCCCAACTTCGCTCGAATACCCGCAGAAGATTGGAATAAAATGGATAACGGCGATTGGCAAGGCAAACTTCCAAAACCAGGAATTCGAGAAAATAACGAATTCACCGAAGCATACGGAAGAGAAAAGCCCCTCCGGGAGTATAATCCAAACAATCCAGAACTTGAGAACCTCGAAGAACTTGCACAAATTGTAGAACGTGGAGGTGTCAACCATGACGGATAACCCATTCGAAGACCTCGAGGAACTGGACGAGGAAACAGAAGAATCAGAAGACCAGGTTGCCGAGGATGTCCAAATTCAAGAGGAAAGAGACCAATCTGCGGAAGTCAAAGATCGGGAACAGTCATGGGAAAATACGCCAGGATTCCCCTTTGAAGAGTGCGATAACCGAACCTTCTATGCACGTAAAGACATCATGGAAACCCTCGATGACACAATATTCGACGTCGAAGTTATACTCCGGCAAGAACACAATCTAAAAGATTTCAAAACGCGAGAGTTCTATGACGCACTAATTAGAAGTGCTGACGAAAACAAAATTGCTGATTTAATCAAGCAGCAACGAAAACCTGATTAATTCCATAAATTTCGAAATACACAGTTGATCCCTTTGCAATGGTCGATGATTTACGCACTATCACTAACTGCCTTCGCAATGGCGTTTACAACCGAGTCGTTAGTCCGGTAAGTCTGATCATCGCCGGAATTTCAATTTTACTCTTTGTATCTAACATCGGTAAAGACGGCATAAACGGTTACCTAATCCTCCCCTTTCTACATGGGTCATGGATCCATCTAACTGATAACTTGTTTTTTCTTCTAGTTCTTGGGAGTTGGGTGGAATTCAGAATTGGTAGCGTGAATTTCTTGAAGCGAATCATTCCAATAGCCTACATTTCGTTGTATGCACCATTGTTTCTAAGATACGGGGAATTGGCTTGGGGGCTAAGTGGTCTTACAAAAGCATTAACAGCATATGCAATCCCTGTTCTATTTATTCGACTCAATTATCACTTTGACAATCTCGAGTTTGGATTCTATAGAATTGCAACCTTACTAATACATTTCACTTTGATGGTCTATTTATTTGCAAGCGTTACACTTACTGCCAAGAGGTTGATGGGTTTATCTCCAATACCATCTGGACTAGCACTATCAGTTCATGTGACTGGAATCTGTTTAGGGATCATATGGTTTTGTTGGCGACTCCGAAACTATGCAGCCTACGATATTTAATTGAATGAGTTAATTCGAAATATAGAACCAAGGTTGGAAACCCATACCCGATGAAAGTATTCTGTCCGAATTGGCACATAGAGGTCTTGAAAGTGCAAATTTGATCATACGATTTCCAGGTCCGGAAGGGTCGGAAGGGTCCATACCTCGATTATCAACTAGGAGCCCCTTCCTCCGAATATGCATCAGCCCGGATCGATCCCGGAACTCCCCCAACTCGAATCAGGCGTCCAGCTTCTCGAAACGCCCGATCGGGCGGTCGGCCCACTCCAAACACTCGTCCTGGACCATCTCCTCCTAGACGGTGGCACAGCCGTCTGGATCGACGCCCTCGAGTACGGCACCTCAGTTTATCTCGCCGAAGTTGCCCCCTCACAACGAATCCTCGACCGGATCAAGATCGCCCGAGGGCAAACAGCCTACCGGCATTTTAGTCTCGTTCAAAGCGCGGTCGAGCAGCTGACCGAGGATACAAACCTGATCGTCGCCCCCGCCATCGACGGGCTTTATCGAAACGACGACGTCCGAGGCCTCGAGCCAAAGGAATTGATGCTACGAAGCCTCTCTCGGCTAGCTCAATATGCGCGTGAAGCAAATACCCCGGTCTTAACGACCCGCACCCGTGCAGATGGATTCAGCGCCCCGATCGAATCGCTCGCGACCAACACTATCGAAGTCCACCAAACCGAATTCGGAGCCCGGTTCGAGAGTGACGATTTCGAGACGTTAGTGTACACAAACGGCCAGACGATGCAGACTACCCTGGCCTACTGGAAACGGATCCTCAAAGCCAGGCAACCTATCTACGGGCGTGAAGGTGTCCAACAGACCACAACCACGGTGAAATCCTAACGATGGGGCGTGCAATCCCCGCCTATCGCGATCATCTCACAACCCTCGAACAGAATTGGAGTGGCTATCGGCATAGCCTACAACCCGAGGAACGAAACCACTATGACGCGCTCTGGGCCGCTGCTCGAGCTCATGCCGAACCAAGCGGTTGCCAGAACCCCAGGAATCCCATGAACGCGGTCCTCATGTCGATCTGTCTTGAACAGGTAAAGAAAATAGGCAAATTGACGGATCGGCTCAATTTTCTCGAAGAAAATGGGCCGTGAAGCCCTATTATGCCACCACAAGGGTAACCCGCTCAAGGGGTAGTCAGAAGATAGTTCTATGATGCACTAATCAGAAGTACCAACACAGAAAACATGACAGAGCTGATCAAAGAACAACGACAATCGAGCAATCAAGAGTAGCTCCCTGCGGAAGATGAAGCCATGACCAAAGACGGCCCAGTTGACGAGACAATCGGTTTGAAGGCGCCAGACTGCCGTGGCTGCGGTCGTCGGATGGCTGTCGAGGCCTACAATTACGGAATCAATAAACAAACTAGAGAGGTATCCAAATACGTGGGGTTGGCAAAATGCGAATGCTGCCCTATCTATTGGTCACCCGAACGGGGATGGCAATACGATCCCAACGAAAATGGATGCGAGCACATTGATTTCGAATGCTTAGACGAACCCTGCCCAAATTGCGAAGCACCACAGCTATGGTCATTTGCAGGGATACGGACCTGCCCAGCCTGTAGTTGGGAAGATGCTCACGATTAACCAACAATCGGCATTCCTAAAATCGGCTAATTGGATTTATTCTGGGCGTGGCGAAGGTGTCCTTTCATGCTATCTCAATCAACATTAGGAGCTAATGAAGGGCCACCGATTATCGGCTACCACTTCGAGTCCAGACCCCTCTTTGGACCCAACAACGATCGACCAGTCGGGGATTAGGGAGAACTATACACTACGTGGCATCCAGACGAACTCCAGGAGAGCGAGGTTCGGGACGTCACCAAGCTCGTTCCAAAAAAAGGAGACCAACCAGTTGTCGCCTTCTACTTCGATCGACGAATCAACGGTGAAGTGGAAGGAAAAACCGTCGAGTTTCACCCCATAAAACTCAGAAGACGACCGGGGGTTGGCCTTCATGGCTAAACGGATGATCATAGAGAATGGAACAAAGAAGGTAAAAGAATACAATATTGGTTCCCTCGAGGATGAACCCCTGTTGTTGACAGGCTATTACCTCCCCGAATCCGATAATGGTCAATCTTGGCGATGGTTTGGTGTTCCCTCGGCAAAAGTTGAGATTTACTTCACTGACGATCTACAGGACACAGATTCAGGACGACTCATTGGAAACCCCATCAAATTTGGAGAAATATCAGCAGATGTCTTCTTTGATGGAAAGGCAACCGACCATTTTGAGTTTGGCGATCAAAATTAGCTATCGATAGATTTGATTTTCACGAAGTTCCGATGTTTATGTGCTGTATTCGCGCTTTATTTTGCACGCAGCAATCGTTGACATTCCGTTACTTCTGGAGAAGACGGCCGGGAAAGGCTCTTTGAAATTACGACGGCGGTTCCGATGGCATGTCGAACAAGCACTCGGAACAGTCCAGTTGGGCAGATCGTCATCGAAAAGACCTGACCACCAGACACACTCACGAAGATGTTTTGACCGACCGCGAATTTGAATTGCTACTGGAAGCTTGCGCTAGCCTCCCTGAACCGCAGGACCTTCAAGCTCGATTCATCTGTTTGGCGGCTGGCCGACTCGGACTTCGAGGAGGAGAGATCTCGCATTTTCAAACGAACTGGCTCAATTGGGACCGAGGCATTCTCCGGGTCCCGAAGCATGAGCCTTGCACTTGTGGCTACTGCCGTCGTCAGGCTTCTCAGGA
Organism: Halodesulfurarchaeum sp. HSR-GB; assembly: GCF_031432215.1. Classification (NCBI taxonomy): domain Archaea; kingdom Methanobacteriati; phylum Methanobacteriota; class Halobacteria; order Halobacteriales; family Halobacteriaceae; genus Halodesulfurarchaeum; species Halodesulfurarchaeum sp. HSR-GB. Next base: position 83,726 of record NZ_JAVKGN010000002.1, read on the forward strand.
GGCCAACCATCATGACAAATTAACAACTGAGGAGGCATTGAAAGATCGCTGGCACCCGAAAACTGTTACTTCGGCCCGAGCTGTACCATTCGATCTTTCCCTAAGAGTAGAGCTATGTATCGAACGGTTCGCCGAACGCTATGATGAATTTCCAGTATCACGCTCCACAGTTAATCGACGAGTGCAGACTGTCGCCGAAAAAGCAGACATCAGTGGCCGAGTTTACCCACATAGCCTTCGAGCGACTGCTGCCAGCTATCACGCATACCAGGGGGTTGCACCAGTCCCCTTACAAGCATTGATGGGCTGGAGTGATCTGGCGACTGCCCAAAAGTATATCCGCATTTCGGGGACTGTGACTGCTAACGCTCTCCGGCAAGTCCACGATAGTTAGCCGACTTCTTTGAGTGCTGTCAGTTACCAATTGCCGATTTGAGATAAGCCATTACCCCATTCTTCGCCCCTACCGACCTGCAGGAACGCATAACGCAGTCTTTCAAGTGAAAGTGAAAACAGAAACGGACTTCTCACTCATTCCAAAATTCGCTCTAAATACTGGCGGGAAACGCCCTCCAATGTGTATCTACCCACACTTTGCACCTCTTCAATTGCCTCTTCCAATGAATACCCTCGCGCATGCGCCAGCCAAAGCACCATAACATGGCCAGTCCGTCCCTGGCCAGCTGAACAGTGAACTACAATGGGTGTATTTTCCCGATCTGCGCGTTGAAAAAACGGAACGAGTGACTCCAAGAACGTCGCTTCGTCGATACCTCCTTGGTCTTGGATGGGTTCGTGGCAAACCCACTCTTCGCCAAAAGTCTCTTGATAGGTATCGATTAAACCTGAATACTTATTGAGTTCGGACGGGGTTAGAAGTGTGCAGACCCCTCCAATACCACGTGAAACCATAAAATCGGTCCACCCAGTGACAGCTTCTTTCCCTGGTGAATCCGCATAATAGCCTGGCCGATGGGCTCCATGCACGATAGATTCATCCCGTGCCGCCGGACCAAAATTAAATGAACCCATCTTTGGATACTTCTCACGTAGACACTTGCCGTCAATGAACGTAGTGATTCGGACTCACTCTTCTGTATGACATCGAATTTTGGTGGGAAAACCGCCAAACGATAGTTGGATTGACGAAAACTGACTGCTGAATATAGACCATCTATTCAGCAGTTCCCAGTTGGGTAGATGGTTTCTTTCTCACCGGCCCATAATTCTTGTCAGATCCAAGGCGACCAAGACCTTCACCGGCTTGCATAAAAAGGGTTCAGAGCCCTTCTACACCCCGGTTCGTTTACTTCCACGAATATCAGGCTAATCGAGGGTTGTTGTTATTGTAGACATACACCCCTGGTGTGGGGCCCAATGGCCGAGTGATAGGGTGTTCACCTTACTCAGTTTCGACGAATATTGCATAGGAGGCAGTACCCCCGGTGAAAACTATAACCCGAAAATCACCGCCTTGGTCAGCTTGGTGGGTAAATGTCGCCTCGTCGTCGACGTTCTCCTCGAAAATTTGCTCGTTATCGGGGTCGTATAACCGGACGAGCGTCCCACCGGCCCCGCTCTTTTCTTCTTCGGTGACTTCAATCCGAACCGTCTCCCCTTGTTTTACCTCCACAAAGTTATCGGCCGAATTTGAAGTTACCTCGCCCGATTCTATTGGTTCGGGGGTTGGTTCCGCGGTTGTCGGTTCCGGGGTTTTGGTTCGGTCTTGTCCCCCCTCTTGCGAAGAACACCCGGCCAGGGGGATTATTGTCACACCTATTCCCACCGTCAAAAACTGCCTCCGGTTCATAGGTTTGCTACTCTCGGCCACGCCTTAACCTTTCACACGGTCGAATAACTCCCGCACCCGGCGGTCACTCCTCGATACCGGGCCACTCGGCGTACATATACTCTGCGTACCTACCTGCAGCGCCGCGATTAGGCACTGCTTCAGATCCATTCAACCGTGCCGAAATGACTTGTCCAACTGCGTTACTGTCCCTAAAAGTACATCTCGCAAATTCGCCGTTATCGGATATGATCGCTTCTTCAGCCAAAGGATAGTCATCAACATTTGTTGCTAATGATTCCTGCCGAGAAAATTCATCTTTTGCACCTTCAGTTTTATCGTAGATATTCACCCACATGAAAACACTCAGATCTGAGGTTCTCCAAACCCGGTCATAATCTTCGTATTCTTCGTGTCTGGGCTCCAAATCCTGATCGGGCCAGTCTTCCCCCACCTCATCGGGGAGTAACGTCTCTTTTTCCCCTGGTTCGTATTTCGGCCCGCCCGAGAAGCCACTACACCCCGCCAGCGCCGATATAGCGACGGCCGCACCCGCCAGGTACTCACGTCTTTTCATTAAGCTCACATTCACATACCAGTACCAAATATCCCCTGATTGACCGTTAATACCTACAATAATGGCCATTAGTAGCCAACATTTTGGGCGAATTGAGGATTAATATGAAAATCGACATTGCAAAATGTCGTTGCTGAATATAGAGCAGGCATTCAGCAATTTCCCATCGCATATCTCGTCATTTATGCGATATGTATTTAAATAAACAGCCGTACTGACTATTTAAAAGAGGTATCAAATGACTACGCCAGAATCACCGGATGGATATACCCCGTACAAGAAATACTCTCCCCATAGGTTAGTTCTGCTCCTTATAATAGCAATTCTACTCACAGTTGCTGGTTTGGTCATCTTCTTAGAAGATGTCGTTCTCTACCCGCAGAACAATGTCAAACTGATCGTTGGTGCAGGTATAGCAATTGTGGCCACGATCTACGTCCACGAATCGCTCCACTACCTCGCCAACTCTGCTATAGGCTACGACCCAGTTTTCGTATGGCCAAATGCTGTCTACGTTCCAGAGGTGTCCCTTGACCTGTGGGAGATTACGGTTGTGCTGTTAGCTCCACAGTTCCTTTCGGTCACCTACACGGTGCTTCTAATAACAGGTGCAGTCAATGACCTAGCGATAGTCGTCGGTTGGGGATTAATCCTCAATCTCGGCGGAGCTGCATCTGACGTGTTCTGGATTGTGCGACGGCTGACCTGGCCTGCTGAAACGAAAGTGGTTGTCGGGGACGACAAAAAGAACTACGTAGCATTTCCTAAAGACTCGCTGTAATCCGGCTGAGGGTTACACTATTGAACTGATCTCACAGACCAACCTTCGTGCTGAATTCGCGCCATAGATCGGTCAATGGAAAGGTAGTACTTTGGGCCCTCGTCTCGCTTTTTTCCATATGTATTGGAGCGAGGAAGAGGTTGAGGACTACATTCGATACCCGAGTGAGGGAAGTGCAGAGGAACTTGGTTCTCCCATTTATTTCATTGGCCAGAATGAACTTGAGCAAGATGGGTTGATGGAGGATTTAACCAATGATCTTGAGGAAAAGGGATACGATTACGCACCGATCAGACCTTACAATTCAGGGGAGTACTATGAGTTGGAGACCGGAGAAGTCCACTCTACCGATGAGGGTCAGTACGTCGGGTACAACGAGATAATGCTGTACTGTATTAATATCTTGACCGAGTATCCTTTTGCGTTGGCTACGCATCCTGATCGAGATTCTTGGCAAATTGTGACGCCTGCTGATTTGAATACGAGGACAGCAAAGGAGTTCTTGTTCACCTATTATGCAGAGATGGCGAAGGCAGTATCCGATCTGATCAAGGAGAACTATACTATTGATGAGCTCCAGGAGATCTACGAGGATGCACGTCCAGGAGGAGGGGCGATAGGTAGATGGAGTGACGCCGTCGACGAGAATGTGAATCTTCACCCAGTTGAGTTCATGTCCATAGCGGACCTGAAAGAAGTAGTTCGGGATAACGAAGATCTCCTTGATGAACTGGATTTCCGCTCGAAGACTCAATGTAAGCAGGCGTTCGACACGGTTGAGAAGTACCGGAACAAGGTGATGCACGGGAACCGTAGCGTAATCTCCAGCGAAGAGGATGTTGGGGCTCTAGTCGAGTCGATTGAGATATCCTGTGATATCGCGATCAACGTTGGCGGTGACGGTCCCGGATTAGACATCCCGCCCTGAATCTCGATTCTCCGCCAGATGACGACTGGCAAGATGCTGGATTCGAGCGTTCTATTCAGCAACGATCATTTGATGGTGAAATAGCATGTCCGAGAATTCAGGGGGAAGTCGGACATTTTGCTTACAGTTTCGAAATGGAATGCTGAATACAGACCATGGGCCTTGTTTAGACGCTCGAAAACGGGCGGTTGAAGGCTTCTCTTTTGATTGGCCGTTAAGTGGGATCGCAAACTGCAGTGAGAAAAACTTCGAAAACGTCACAAACCGACATCAGTAAATGAATAAACGGCTTGAATTAAGTGAATTATCTCACCATGATCCCGATTGGAAGCCCAGGGAGCGCGTCAGAAGCTCTGCAACCTCCGAAATTTGGCGTCTAAACAAGGCCCAGACCATGTATTCATCACGACGGCTAAAACCTATCACTGGCCGAGGATCACAACATAGCCAAGGGGGAATCAACGACCTGTCTTCCTCAGAATCATCAGTCAATGTCGAACTCGGACAGATCGACTTCCCGTCGAACCCACTCCTCAAAGGCAACATCAATCAGGTTCTCTAATGAGTCGTACTCAGAATTGTTGGTGACCGTCTCATCGACCTCTTCAGGTAGCTCATCAACATCGGTCATTTCTTCAAGCAAAACTGAAAGCGCCTGCTCTAACTCGGCCCGGGAGTCAAAATCGGTATGGCCACGTACAACCTCGTCGGTGAACAATGCTGGCGCGCCGATGTAATTCAAGGCAATATCGATGATATCTTGGTCAGCCCACTCTTCCAATGAGTCTCGCTCGTCCTGCTCCAGTTCCACCGAAACCTCAGCAAAAGACTCAGTGATGTCGTCCACAAGCCGTTGCATCCCCTTCATTTCCGCAACGTGGACTGTCGAGGACTGGTAGTTGATGAAGGCGAACGTTATCTGGGCCAAGGACAGCGCTGTCAGTTGACCGGGGCGACTTAATCCTGCGTTCGACGGCCCAGCTAAGAGAAGGTCAGGTTGTTCCATATCCGGGATATTGAGAAGTCCCAGCCGGTCGAGCGTGCCCTTAGATCCGCCGTGGACGGATTCGCTGGCCAACCGGTAATACGGTTGGTAGTGGCCTAGATCCACGGCGTCCTGCAAATCTCTGATTGACGGTCCGCCGCTACCATCGTATGCTTCTGCAGCCCATCCGGTGCCATATCCGTTGTCGTCGAAGTCTGAACCAAATCGATCCACGAGCTCATCCTTCCCTTCCTTCAGCGATTCTATTATTTCATCTTCAACTTCATCGTCTCCGAGTTCCTCGGCGTGATCCTGATACGTCTGTGCGAAGTAGTATTCCCACAGATACCGATAGTGTAGGAATCGTTTCGCGGTGTCTGTCCCTGCCTGTTTGATGAAGGAGGCGGTGATCGAGATTTCGTGGAGTGACCGCCACCGGGCGAATGCACCGTCGGCAAAACCGCCCTTGAGCAGATTGTGGATCTCCATTGAAACTTGGACGGCTCGTGCGTGGAGGCGTGTCAGGGCGTCAAAGGCAAAATCTTGCTTTTCTGCAGCCTGGAGGCGGTGTTCGGAGTTGATTGCCTCGCCTGTTTCTTGGGACCAAACGATGAATCGTTCGAGCAACTCTAGGGGTACGCCCCAGCGTTGTTCGATGCCGCTTTCAAATTCGGCCTTGGTTTCATGGAGCCGTCGCAGACCTTCATCGTTGTCTCGCACCTGATGGTACATGTCCTCTCCGAGGCTATTGATGACTTCGCTGGTGGCATCCGCGATATCGTCTTGTGTGATGTCTTCTTCTACGTCTTCTTCCTGTATGGTTTGGCGAAACTGGTCTTTGATCGCTTTGAGGAAGGGGTCACTGTCGTTAGGAGGCATACTGGTCTGGTCTTACGTGAATTTCTGCGGAGAGGATTGATGGAACTTTGGGAGTAGACGATCAGAGCTACATAATCCAATAAGCCTATCTGGCTCAACTTTCCTGGGATAGGGATTTATTTTGTGCCGGAAACTTTCCCAATTTATGGGAGACCTGAAAGCGACTATTGATGACCCAGAAGGCGGAATCATAGCCAGATTCTATGAAACACCAAATGAGAAGCATGACTTCGAAATACAGCTTGTGAGCGAGAATGATAGAATTCACCAAGTCAATGTGAGAAGGCCTATTACGCCATCAAAAATCGAGAATGAAGTTATGGAATTTTTGGAATCCATTGATAGCCCCTATGCTGATGGAGATTGGACAGTCGAAATGAGTTAATTTTGTAGCTTTCATCTAAATGTTTTCTTCAGCAAATGCATCAGGTATTTATCAGCGGTCGATTGTACCCAATTTCGATAATAGCTATAATATAGCAATGAAATCCAGAGCCGGCATTTTTTGGCAATAAATCCTTACTGCCGACCCCGTGATGTGTGGCTGCTACGGAATCCATTTAAGCCCCTATAGAGACTAGATTTTGTCATTTACTACTTACCAGGAGTATCCCATTAGATATCTATTGGTTTATTCTCTTCCAGAGTCTTTAGCACATCTTGGGTGCGACGAACGCGATCAACGTGATCCTCAAGATCCTGTTTGTCATGTACTAATGCCCGTGTGGGATGCATTACTTTGTGCCGAAGATCATTCAGACCTCCCAAATGCTCATCAAATTGGCTGCGCGACGAAAATCCGAAACTCCCCCGTATCTCCTCATTCTTTCCTCCCACTTTCAACAACGAGGATAGATTCATGTGTTCTGTGATGTGAATCTCCAACTCGTCAATTTTCGCTCTATACCAACGTTCTATCTCTGTTTCCTTCACCCCTGGAATAATTGAATTCGGGTAATGTGATTTAATCAGGTTGGAAAGTTCAATTTCAAATTCAGAAAGGACATGATAGAACAACTCTCGTGAACGTCGTTTGTTTACATCTGCCAAAGTTAGAATGTGGTATCTTTCTTCATTAAACCATAATATATCATTGACTTGCTTCTCGGCATAGCTTTCCTTATCAGAGAGCTCGTCCAGTAGGGAGTCTGATTCCTCAACAACTTCACTTGCAGTATATGTTTCACCCATAATATCGTAATTTGATTCACCAGACGGCACAAAATCTTGATCTCCTTCGTCGGGATATTCAAAATCCATGAATAGGTCAACAAGCAGAAAAGGATGCTTTTCAAGTCGCTCAAAGGCAGCCATCATTGAGAGCTCAGGCGGAATATACTGATCCTCGTCAATATCCCGTAACTCCTCATCAGTTACATGATAGTATTTATCCGAAGACGGAATAGGAATATATGTGAAGTTATTTTCCCGATAGTGGCTGCGGTTCGATTCGTATGATTCTATTGTCTCTGTATCTGCTTCTGAGATAATACCTTGAGCACGAAATTGGTCAAGGGACAGCATAGTTTACGACACTGGTTGAACGATATTATTGTTTGGTGTAGAATCACAAGGAAATCTAAGCCGCTTTTTGACAAAATAATTTTCAGACTCTATGATTTGTTACACCGATATTACCTTAAGCATACCTCGCCACCAAATGGCCAAAATGGGCAATAGATACGAACAACTGTGGGGAAAATCCCAACCCTAGAACGCCCCTTCATGCTGGAGAATTAATAACTTATAGTCAATGCCCAGTTTTCATAGATCTCTCGAGATATCCCCGGCGAATTTTCCAAATGGGATGCGATGAACGCTTCGTAGCGGATTAACCGTCAGTTTTTGTTAGTGCCCTGATGCTCCCTTCTGACAAGTTCTGCATACAGAGAGTAGAATACAGCATGACGACTTCGCTTGTTTCCTCTTTGAACCCGTTTACATCTTTGCTACATGAAACCATGTAACTCAATTATAAGTATCTCGCAGTCCGTCATTTGATAACGAGATTCACCGATGACATCGTACCGCATCGTGTGCACGGAACAGGATCCGCCTAGTGAACCGCACGACCAGGCCCACATCGTTGCTGTCGGTACGGGGAATGACCCCGACAAGGCGAGTCGACGCTGGGAACTCAACGAAGTATTAGTCGCGATGGATGGCAATGACGAGTTTTACACCAAAAGCGAGTCTACCAGCCAGACGGCCGAAGTCCATAAATACGAGTGCGGAACCTGCGGCCAAACCACACTTCGTTCCACCGCCGACGAAACTGAAGATAACAACCTCAATAACCTCCGCGAATGCCGAGGCTGGGGCTAACATGGTCTCGGTGGGCATTCCTTGACACCGGCTTGTATCTTCGACTGAGTACCAATCTCTATAATGTTAAATAACGGCGTGATTAATTATGTCGGGTAAAATTCCGGATGACATTCCTGACGATATTGATAAAGAGGAATATCTTGATTTTGTCATGGAGAAGGTCGAGGAGGATCCGCTTCTTCGCGACCTGATGAATGCGGTACACAAGCGTTTCTGGATCGAACATGAGCTATTTGATGACGATCTGTCAGTGGCACTCGACTTGGTCCAGGTCATCATGCTGACGTCCTATGTGAGCAAGGTGGAACTGGATCATTATCTCTCGACTAAGGAAGGACGCCAGGTATTGGACCAAGTAAAAGTAGATTTTGAGCGGGGAGCGGTCTCTAACGATTTGGAAAAACGGTATCAGCGGAACGCTACGCCGGTGCTTGACGAAATTGATGAGTATATCGAGGAGACGCGTCGGGATCTGTTTGGCGACAGTTACGAGGAGATCGTGGAGATAGAAGAATCGGACCGAGACGATAAGAATGAGATCCTTGAACGGTTACGCGACCCGATTCTTGAGGATCCAGAGAACAAAGAATTGGTTGATAGACTCTCCATCCTGAGAAATACGAGAAGCAGGGTGGAGAGTTTTCCATACGACAAGTCCGATCTCCAATCTGAGATAGCGACGATTGACGGAGATGAGTATCGCATTCATAAACATTATGCCCTCCAAATTCTCAAACCGAGGCTCTATACCCAGCTTTACAGGTTTGAAGAGGAGTATGAAGGTTTCCCGCTACGGTGGTTAACGGATCTCACGATCCCACAGGCACGGGCAGTATATCAGAAGTACAAACAGGGCGACTTCGATGAGTCATTCGTCGTTGACGAGGTTGAACGCGAGGGGTACTTCGATGATTTGCTGGAGGAGGTTGCGAAGCTCCCATCGTTTCGCGAACGCGAGGACCTCATGCAGGAAGTGGTCGATAATTATCGCGATGAGCGGTACGCCTCAGTTATCAATCTCATCTTGCCCCAGACCGAGTTTCTCCTCTGGATCTATGGAGCCTACCTAAACCAGCAAGCGGGAGAGACCATTTATCTCAATACTGACTACGACAATTTTTGGCAGTTCAATCCCCGCGATCACAACGACCTTTCCCTGCAAAGTGTCAACGGGAACGAGATCCAAAAACCTCGCATCCGCGATCTTGTCCAAAACACCGCAGTGCAGGACTATTTGAACGAAGCAATTTCTGAATACTTTGTTGATGAGTTATACGAGGAACGTAATCCGATCCTCCATGGGAACGTGGCTGATTACCATTCCGATTTGGAGGCCGCAAAGAAACTCATCTTTTTCAAAACCATTATTGAACGTGTCACCGACCAACTTCGTGACGACATCGTTGACCAAATCTATGATGACCTTCCCGACGACTTTCTACCCGACGACCAGTAGTTCACCAAACATCATGTGATAAGATAAACGAGTCTTGGTTCAGACAGTGGTATCTCTATATTTTCTATCAAGTCACTATGTATGGATGTGCTGGTGGAGGTCGTCCATCGATTCGGTTAACACACCTTGTAACTCTTCATTTGGTCGGTGTGCCTGGTTGGATCCATCCCGTTGTCTACTACCGCGACCTCATTGGCGTCCCTGACTTCAGTTTTGACCTACACAATCGGGTCATGCAGTTAGGCTGAACCGTATTTAGCCCGGACCACGCTGGCGATCTGCCGCTCGATCTACTGTGGTAACCATATGACTGATACGCTCCTTCTATTCATCTCGGAGATGTTGTCGAAGACTAAGTAGTTTCAGCTAAATGTGGACATATCATGGGTGGAAAAGACCCGTTGCAGGATCTATATGCTGATGAGGAGCCATACGACAAACAGAATCTGAGCCAGGTGTTAGAACCTTACATTAATATTGATCCTGACAGTGGCGAGCCCGTTTTTTCTTTGGAATTCGAATCACTTGAGGCGGAGGAGAAGGTAATTCTGTTCTTGGTTTACAAACGTGTTGCAGCCGATTTAGAGGAAATATCCGGAGATAAAGTCCCCCAGAGTGTAGTTGCAATCTCGGAAGAAACGAATGTTGATGAGGGAGAGGTAGATGAAACAATCTTCACATATAATTTCATTGTTGAAGAGGATTCCTCGCAAGACGTTTTGATTCCCAAACACCGAGTGGCTCCCGCTATAGATTACGTGAGTTAATATGTCTGAGATTCAAGAATTAGTTCGCGAGCTCCAGGTGATGGGTGATGAGGAATTTGAATACTTCGTGGCGGACCTTTGGGCCGCTCATGGGTGGCAAACGGAAGTCACGGATGTGAGTAGAGATGCAGGCGTGGATGTCATCGCTCGAAAAGACCTGCCTGTGGATCAGGAAATCGTAATCCAAGCCAAACGTTATGGTAATAATTCAACAGTTTCAGGACCAGATATCCAGCAATATCATAGTCTTAAGCGTCAGGAAGATGCGGATTCAGTGGCGGTAATAACAACGGGTGAGTTCACTTCGGACGCAGAAGAGCGGGCAGATGATCTTGATGTGAAATTGGTGGACGGTCCCCAACTCGCACGTCTGGTTAAAGAATCCGGGGGAAAAGATGTTATTGCGGATTACAGACGATCAAATACAGGACCAAGAGAGGTGGCCCAAACTGTCTCGGAATCTGTTTATTCGCTACCCCACCTGATTTTCGGGACTCGGGCTGACGAAGGAAACCGCTTCTTTGGGATCACTCCGTTTGGATATCTCATACCTGTTAGTGTCGTCGTGTTATTGAGCTGGCTAGGGATGATTTATCCTTCATTACCATTGGCTTCTGAAACTTGGTCCACACTCGGTTGGTTATTTGTTCCGGCAGGAATGGCCCTCCTCATTGCTGATAATAGGGGAGTAGCGATCCCGTTTACGTCTAAAAAGCTGAAAAGGGGGGCGTGGGTGGTACTATCGCTATTGACTCTTGGGTGGGCGTTAATTGCGTATGTATTGTTCGTAATTGAAGACGTGACAATAGAATAGCCTTCAAATAATGATCTGACCCTCCTTTGGTTATGGGACTTCTTACTGATTTAGACCACAAACCCACAATGACACACTATTGGAGTTGTTGTAGGGATTTTCGGACCGGAGTGATGCGGGCTCGATATTGCAGGATCTAAGCAGGCTGTATCGACAACACTCCGATGCTGAATTATCGCTATCTAATCAGCAGGGAATTATTGACGGTAGCTACGTAGGTTGGGATTCGATCGTAATCTCGACTGAGAAGAAAATCTCTATAGGATGGGGTCTACTTCGAGTAAAGAGGAGTTTGGAGACCACGAGAAGTCACCACCCAGAAATGGAATGGAAATTTGTTGGCTGCCTAATGGGACCCGAGTTCAGGGCATAGATGAGAATAGACCCAATTCATCTGCATTCAGATTCGACCCGCGATGAACGATTCATCACGGAATAACCGTTAGAATTTAAAGTGATAACCAGCCCAGCTGGAACTCGGCACTTCGTATGTTTTCCGTGTGAGTCTTCGGTTGAAGAGTTACGCGGATCACCATGCCGACCAATTCGGTATTTACTCGTGAGCCAGCCTACGAATTTCTCGATCACTTCCTTCTCATGGAGATATTTCTCGCTCTATTTTCTTTTCGATCAACTCGGGGCGAAGTTTCCGCTCATCATTCACGGGGATGGTCACTTCGGGATGTCTCTGATGTTGTCGTCCCAGCTCTGGCCGCGGGCATCGTAAACTGGTTCGCCGCGGTCCAGGTTGTCAATCTGATCAGGGTCCTCCGGGTCGAGTTTCCAGTCGAACAGCCCTAGGTTCTTGTGGTTGTGCTTCACGGAAGTAGACTTCAGGACGGTGACCACATCCTTCTCGTAGGCCCAGCGGAGGATGGCTTGGGCCGGCGTTCGGTCACGTTTTATCGTCAATCTCCAGAATCGTATCGTCATTGAGGAATTCGGAGCGGGCCAGCGGTGAGGCGGATAGCTGGTACCATCAAAGGGATGACACGTCTATATTGCGGACCAGCGTCCGTTCGAGGAGGTCTGCGGATTCCCGATATTGTTGATCTCGGTTCGAATATTTCGACCTTCACACTGCGTTTGAGAGGTAGGAAAAATCCGATTAGAAAGTGAACGATTTTCGGCCCAAATTACAGATATAATGCTCAGCTGTTGGGGAGATCGAAGATACCATCTGGTACTGCCTTGTCGACGATAATCGAGTTCGGACGAGTACAAATTGCCTTGATCCGACCGTATTGACGGGTCGACAGTATCTCTGTTTCATTACTACATGCTGAGCGGTAGTTATCGTAGGCGTCCTGATCGTCTTTCTCCCCGACACTCACGATCACATAATCGGGATCCATAGCCTCCACGGCCTCTCTATGGAAGCCATCCTTGCGTCCGTGATGGGCCGCTTTTAGCACATGGACGTCTTTGAGAACTTCAGGTCCCCAGTATTCTAAGATTTCATCCCACACTTCTTCTTCGGCGTCTCCAGGGAGCAAGATTGAGCGTGACCCATGTTGAATTTTTAGAACGTAGCTGTAGTCGTTATATTCTGGCTCTTTCCGATTGCCATTTTGTTCATTAAGTTCCCGAACAAACTCAGGGGATGGATGAAGGATCTCGATATTGTCGTGCTCCCAGTATTTCTTTTGTTGCCCTCGAGTCGGCTGGATATTGTCGTGGTCCGTTTTTCCCTCTCGAATGTCTTTATAGAGTTCCCAATCGGCCCACTCATAGACTTCATACCAGTCGTCTCCATCACGTTCGCGGTTGTGATCGGTATCCCAAAACACACTGAATCCAATTTCTTCATCAAGTCGATTCAACCCCGATAGATGATCCATATCTGGATGAGTTGCGATGAAGCGCCAGACCTTGTGCCTCACCTCGTCAAAATTCTCGTTGTAATACCCGATTGGATCATTGAGATACTCCTGAGCGTACTCTTTTGGGCTAATTTGACTTTTTTGCCGAATTCCTGTTGAGCGGCTTTGTTGCCTGTCCTTCACAGGAAATTGAAGATAGTATTCTAGACTGTCGATGTCGTCTTCTTCGACATAGTCCTTCTGCTCTGGCCAATCGTTGATATCGATAACAGATATTCGTCCTTCGTCCCGATGCTGATCTCCAGGGTGCCGAACGATAGTACAATCACCGTGGTCGACGTTCAAAAAATGAACCTGGAGATGATTATAGAGCATTAGATGTGAAAACGCACCAATCCCGTATGTTTCTTTTGCGGTGACAGTTCTTTTTTCGCTTTATCCGAACCTCCTAAGCGGCCGGTTAATCTAATGAATGTATGGCTGCTGTTGAAATCTATATTTGGGACGTCGAGCGGGGGGATGCCATTTTCATAAAAGGGCCAGAACGTAACGCGATTATCGATCTCGGTCAGCACGCGAACGGCTTTTCGCCCAGTCGCCATATTCATACACAGCACGGTGTTGACTCGGTTGATTATCTGGTACTCACGCATCCGGATGAGGACCACATCGAAGATCTCCCCGAATTTCAATCGTACTTTTCACCTGAAGTAGTCGCTAGACGTGACGAAGCAGACAAGTACATCAGAAGGCGGAAAAACGACCTCTATCCCGACCGTTCACACTATCAGGCTGTGACGGAGGCCTATCTGACACTCACTGACACTTACGATCAACGAGCGACCTTTTCACCGAGTAAGCCTTCCTGGAATGGCGGTTTGACCTTTTCTCATCACATCCTTTCATTAGAAGAGGCTGGAACGGCACCGATCGAGGGCTTAACGGATAATGAGACGGTGAACCTCAACAATCTGAGTATCTTGACGGTCCTTGAATTTGGATCGTTCAAACTTGTCACTGCTGGCGACCTTGAAAAGGAGGCCATCGAAACTCTTCTGCAAAAGTCCTCGGTACAGGATGACTTACGTGGTACGGATGTTCTCATCGCACCTCACCACGGTCGTGAGAGCAGCTACACTCCGAAATTATTCAAGTATACGACGCCAGATTTAGTCGCGATCTCGGACGCGAAAGCCGGGTCAACGAATGCAAGCCAGAAATACAGTGCGCAAGCAACTGGTGCTACCGTTTTTCGACGGTCAGGATCAACCACTAGTCGGAGTGTTGTCACGACTAGACAGGATGGTGTCATCGATCTCGGAATTGACGACGATGGGTACCGTGTACGAATCGACTGATCAACTTTTACACTCGTCAATTTCTACCAAGTATTTATAAATCGTCACACGCTAATGACAGTCAATGACATCTACGTTTGATTCCGTACAGAAAGGTGGTCTCGGTGACGGCACTGAGGTCCAGAATGTAGTTCCCACTGCCAAGACGTCATCAATGGGACTTTTCGACGACATTCAGGAACCTGCAGCGACTATGGCTACGTCGAAGCAGCAGTCTAAGCAACCCTCGTTGGGTGAGGCTATTGCGGGCGCAATCGTCCTGGTCGGGGGAGCGTGGCTCGCTGGTGAGATCCTCAGGGAGATTTTTGGGTCCGGGGCAGATTTGACTGCCGTCGAACAACAGATTCTCGCGTCGGCATAATCCCATTTTCAATCAAGTGTGTATCTCAATAGACCCTTCTGTGCTGCATATGAGATGATATATAGGTTATCGGACTATCCGTTGTAACAAGCTATGGCTCTTGAGCGAAGCTTCCGAGCACTGGGATTCTATGATGTCATCACAAATCTCGTTCCTGGCGCGCTCTGGGTCGGTGCTCTCATTATTCTACTCCAGGTTGATCAGCTGATACAGGGCCTTCCCAATGGTGTGATTGTCGGCGGATTTCTTGCACTAGCATATGTAACCGGCCATTTACTGCAGGCGCTGGGCAGTTGGACTGATTCACCCACAACCTTCGGTGATACACTCGCCGCGATTCAAAATGAGACGCCAGCTACGGCGCCGATCTCAATTACTCACGTTGAAGAATCATTTTTGACGTTATGCGAACAACGGTTTTCGCTACCATCTGATTTTGACCATCACGGAAAGCTATTGAAGATGGTTCTGAGTTATCTTGCGACGACTTCCTATACGCGAGCCCTGCGGTTTCAGGCACTCTATTCCTTTCATCGGAGTATGTGGGCGGCATCATGGTCCCTACTCGTAGTGATCGCTATTTTTGGTCTCCTTAGCATTCTTGGACATGTAATTCTCCCTTCACTTACCGTAACTGGTGGTATTACCATCGCTGCACTTGTTGGCGTCGCAGTCTTTTGGAATCGGAAAAATAAGTTTGATAAAACCTTTGTGAATTACCTGTTCATCGATTTTTATAATGCCCAGCAATCGACTGTATCGGAAAATCTGACACCGGGAACTGAGGCTTGATTATTGATTAGACAGTAGTTTAACTGCTCTGACGTCAAAAATTCGGGATATCACTTGAGGACGTGACTTGCTAATCTATTACGCGGAAGTCTTTGAGCCGGTATTTTCCTCCATGTGCTCTATGAAGTCGAATATTATATCTCTCGTAAGTAGGAGCATTTCCTTCCTTGTTTGGCCTGGCAGTTCAACATAATCTCCGTGGCGACGTGGGTCGGCAAATTCCTTTATGTCGCGAATTGCATCCTCATCAACCGACAGCGTCTCTCTCAATGCTTCCCAGGAATCAGACTTACTTTGTTCATCAGTATGAAAATACTGCCTGATAGATTCGATTGCCCTGTAGCAATAGAATCCGGTTTCATGATGCGATTTCATTGCTAGAATATAATCAGCGAGACTCAACCGTAGAAGCGTCCCTGATTCCCCATCGTAGAGTGTCATTATTCTGCGCATATTGTCAAGAATCTTTCCGTCAGGTTCGACATCTGCAAGCTCGGGAATGTTCGATTCAAATGTGACGGCTTTGCCGTCTGGTAACTCTACCTGAGATATTTCAGCGTCAAGAACTCTCCCGGTAATAAAACAGATGGGGTCTATAATACTTTGGAGCAAATTTTCTATTAGATTTTTGAATGAGTGTAAATCTGCCAGTGAGACATTCAGTTGATAAACAACAGCAACTTCCGAATCCTCGATAAAAACCTTAGCTTGACCTGGATGCTTACCTTTGCTGACGGTTGTTTCCAGTTCTGTGGGAATGTCTAGGTTTGCTTGATGAGGCCGGATCTCGCCATAAAAAATATACTCTTCTCCCATATGTCTCCATAATAGGTTATTAGCCTTAGAATTGGTCCTCAATTGGTTTTTTGGGAGTTCGTAATTTACTCCGATTTGATTGGATATCTGGTCGAGATATTTCAAAAGTTGCTTTATGCCCTATGTGGTCTGCGTTAACCTCCTGTATATTGATGTTTTGAATAGAATATTGGTAGAGTCTGATGCTAAATATGCGCGATCTATTCAGCAAATTCAGTTTGTACTCATTCAGATAATATCAAAACCGGACTGCTGTATATAGACCATCTATTCAGCAACAACTTCGATATCCCTAAACTCGAACCGGGCCCCTCCATCTGCTCCTTCAGTCACGTGCACTTCCCACCCATGGGCTTCGGCGATTCGCCTGACAATCGCCAACCCGAAGCCTGTTCCGTCGGGCGTATTCGAATGGCCAGGTTCGAACACCGATTCGCGTTCGTCTTCTGGAATGCCAGGGCCGTCATCCTCCACGTAGAACCCATCAGGGAGTGCTCCCACTCGCACGACCACGTCGTCCCCACCATGCTCAACCGCGTTGCGGATGAGATTCTCCAATAGTTGCCGAAGGCGGCTTCTGTCGGCTTGTATCGTTTGATCGAGATCAACAGCAACTGTCGCGTTGGCTGTATCGAAATCCTTCCAGCACGTTTCGATAAGACTGCCAACATCAACAGGTTGCATTTCGCTTACTTGTTGGCCATCTTGGGCAAGTGTCAGCGTATCCTCAATCAGGTCGAAACTTCGCTCAATACTTCTCGCTGCAGTATCCAATTGATCGCTATCATACTCTTCTTGAGCAATGGCTATCCGTCCTTTGGCGACATTCAACGGATTGCGAAGGTCATGGGAGACAACACTAGCAAACTCGTTGAGACGCTCATTTTGTCGCTGCAATTTTTCCTCTCGCTTTTGCTGTTTTGTCATCTCCATAGAAGTGATTTTCCGACTGATGATGAGATGTTGTCCAGGGACGATATCGGTTTTCGCCGTATATTCGACTGGATTCACTCCCCCGTCCGCACTGACAATCTTCATTTCATCACGTTTCATTTTGGCTGCCTGGATCTCGCCCCATTCGGCTTCGAAATCGAAATCGTCCGGCAGGAAATCCTTCATCGACCGACCGACCAACTTCTGTTTCTCCACTCCGTATATTTGGGTGGCTTCTTCATTCACATCCAGAATGCGTGCCTCGTCATCGGTAATCGTCATGCCATCCCCGGCTTTCTTGAAGGCAGCTTCGTACTGAACCAACTCCTCCTCCCACTTTTTCCGGTCTGTGATATCAGTAATGATACCGGTCATCCGCCTGTTCCCGTTGGCACTCTCATGCACCTGACCACGGGCTTCGACCCAGACCTGATTGCCGTCCTCTGGTCGGATGCGGAACTCCGTCTCTACCCGTCCGTCAGACTCGATAGCCGCTTGGAAGTCTCTCACTACTTTCTCCCAATCTTCAGGATGGACATACTCGGCGAAGGCTTCGATGCTCTCCTCAAACGTCTCAGGATAAAACCCGAACAGTTGTTCCATCGTGTCGGACCAGTGTACCGTATTGTTCTCCAAATCCCACCCCCAGACAGCCGAATCTGTTCCAGCAAGGACGATGTTGAGCCGTTTGGTGAGTTCTTTGACCTCTGACAGGTCCCTAATAACACCGATGAAACCCGCGATTTCGCCCGCAGGATTCCGCAGATAGAAGATATTGGTTTCTCCTGGGAACGTCTGGCCTGACTTCGTCTCATAGGTTACCGTGTACGTAAACTCGGGATCCCCTATATGTCCCTCAATCGCCTCCCCCATGGCCTCATATTCTTCCTCGCTTTCATACACGTATTTCGTGTGTTTGCCTTCGATTTCTTCGAGTTCATACCCGAACAGATCTTCGAATGCCGGATTGCAATTGATGATTTCACGGTCGGTATTAGCGACCAGAATCGCATCCTGTATGCTATTGAAAAGCGACTCATAGCGCTGTTTCTCTGTGTGGAGTTGCTGGTTCAGATCGCGTATCTTCTGCTCGCGCTCTTTGACTTCCGTTATATCCTGGCCTGCCGCGATTATCCCAGTGACGGAGTCCGAGGCGTCCCGAAGCGGTGCCGCCGAAATGCTCAAGTGTACTGGAGTCCCGTCTTTTCGCTCTCGTTCTACTTCCAAGCCGGTTATCGTTTCACCGGTTACCACCCGCTCGAACCGCTCTTGGAATCGTGAAGATTGCTCGTCGGTGAAAAGAGCCAGGGATTGTAGTTGCGCTCCGATAGTCTCCTCCGCTGGGTATCCGAATGCGTCTTCGGCAGCTTCGTTCCACAGAATGACAGTCCCCGAGGTATCTAACACCCAGATTGGTTCGGGGGACAGTTTGATGATGCCTTCGAGGCGCTGCTTGGTTTCCTGGAGTTTCCGCTCCCGTGCTTTGCGCTCGGAGATATCAAACTGGATTCCCACGAAACGAAGCGGGTCCCCTTCATCGTCTCGGTCCACGATTTTTCCCAAACTCTGTAGCCACATCCAATCGCCCTCGGCCGTTTGCAATCGGTACTCAGTTTCAAAGTATTCCGTCTCGCCTGCAGTGTGAACGTCCAATCTAGCCTCCATCTGTTCACGGTCGTCGGGGTGAATACGCGTTTTCCAATCATCGACGTGGTGCCCGAATTCCTCCTTGGTGTAGCCGAGCATCTCGACATACTGTTCGTTGAGCTCGACTTCGCCAGTGGTCATGTCCCAGTCCCAGACTCCCAGTTCAGCAGCCTCGACCGCCAGTTCGAAGCGTTCCCTGAGATTACGAAGGTTACGTTCGCGCTCCTTCTGCTCCGTAATATCTCTGCTCTCTGCGATAAACCGGTCTTTCCCGTCGAGTTCTAAATGAAGCAAGTGGACTTCAACGGGTACCGTAGACCCATCCCGACGTTCATACCTCCCTTCGAATTGCCGCCGTTCACCATGATCGAAATCCGAAAGCAGTGTTTTCACATCCTCCGCCTCAACCTGCTGATCAAGCTCCCAGATGGGTGTCCCAAGCAACTCGTCTTTATTATAGTTTAAATCCTCACAAAGCCGCCGGTTTACATCAAGAATGGTACCCTCCGGGTCAAGCACATCGATCATATCCGGCGAATTTTCGAAGAGCACTTCGAGACGAGCAGATTTTTTCCGGAGGCTGGTTTCGCGTTTTTTCCGCTCGGTAATATCCCGGCTAACAATGAGATGCTGACCGGGGACGATATGGCTTTTCGCAGTATATTCGATGGGGCATATCCCGCCGTCACCCGTAACGATTTCCACCTCATCGCGTTTCATTTCAGCGGCTTTGATTTCACCCCATTCGGCTTCGAAGTCGAAATCCTCGGGGAGGAATTCCCGTATCGGCCGACCAATCATTTCCTGTTGGTCGACTCCAAAAATTCGAGCCGCTTCGTTATTCAGATCCAGAATGTGGCCTTCATCATCGGTGATTGTCATACCGTCGCCGGCCTCTTCAAAGGCTGATTTGTACTGATCACGGGCTCTGACCAAATCGTTCAGTTGCTTTTGAGCCCCTTCTGATGGGGTTTTCGGGACTAAAACCGACAGTGTCGTCCCTTCTTCTGTGGCGGTGGCATCGATGAGGCCCCCTTGGCTGGTCACGATCCAGTTCGTCAGCCACAGTCCCAACCCACTGCCATGCAACAGGGGGGTCTCCGATCCTGACCGAAAAACTGAGGCGTCCTGCTCTTCGATACCCGGTCCATTGTCGGCGATTCGGATCTGTATATCGTCGGGATTCGCCTCGATTGTTATGTCGACGCGGGGGTTATCACCGCTGTGCTTAATGGCATTTTCGACGACTTCCTCAATGGCACGTTTGAAACTCGGAAGCACTTCGGCCGTGACCCCTTCATCTGGCGTCTCGACTGATATTGTCGCAGCGGAATTCTCCTGTCTCATCTGCGTGGCGATCTCCTCAACAAGGGCCGGGATATCGGCTGGTTCGGGGTTGGCGTCGCTGGAGATTAATTGGTCTAGTACACGGGCTTTCTCGCTGAGTTCGATGAGACTGTCAATGGTTTTCAGGGCTTTCTCCCCATAGTTGGTATCATCCAGCTTTTCAGCCATCATTTGAGTATAGCCCCGAACCACGGAGATGTCGTTACGCAAATTGTGTCGCAAGACTCGATTGAGGACGATGCTGAGGTTTGTCTGGCGTTTGAGAGCCTCTTCTTGGTTTTTCTTTTCGGTGATGTCAATGACCGCGCCCCTGTATCCCTCGAAACCACCCTGATCATCTCTGAGAACTTTCACACTGTCGGAAACCCATCGGGTCTCACCCTCTGCTGTGCGCACCTGATATTCGAATTGGTTGATTTCTCCGACGGCGTCCAGCGTATCAGCGTACCGCTTATATTTGTCAGAATCCACAAAAACATCGTCTTCGATGCTGTCGACGGCCTCGCATAACGCCTCCCCACTTTCGTATCCAAGCAGATCCGCAAATGCCGGATTCGCGAGGTCGTACTCGTCAAGACTCTCGGTCGCCGTGTAAATCCCTTCGTGGGCACTTTTGAAGAGCCGCTGATACCGTTCCTCCATCTCGGACGCCAATTCGAGCGTGCCCTTGGTCGTTTCCTTCAGTTCGGTTTGGAGGGATTCTTTTGCTTCACGCAGTTGTTCGTTTTCGGCCTGAAGATCGTCTATCTCCTGTGAGAGCGTTTCCAGTTCTTGGTGTAGTTCTGGGCTGCTCCGTGCTTTCACGCTCTTCAGGATTTGTTCAATCTGGTCGGTCATTGGTTTGGGTGACGACGAGGGCCGTGGCATCATCGTCGGATTTGCCATACTCTTCGAGCAATCGGTTCGCCAACGTGGCGGCCGATTCCGGTTCCCCGTTTCGGATATCCTGCCACTTCCACCGGGTCGAGATCCCGTCGGAGAACAAGGCAAGGGTAAACGATGGCTGCCAGTCCCGAGTGACAACAGAAACTTCCGGATTGTTTCCCCCGAGGACGCCACGTCGAACGATGAATCCGGTCCACTCGGGCCCGGCTACTCTCACGTTGATATTTCCAACGTTGGCAAACGTGATCGTCCCAGCCGTCCAATCGAATTTTGCGAGGGCCATCACGACACCGCGAGTTCCGATGCAGGCCCTGTCAACTCCTCGAAAAATCGAATCTAATGACCTCTCCACATGGGACTCGACGTACTCACGAGCAGCAGTTGACGCTTTGTGGGCGCGAGGCCCATGGCCGAGGCCATCAATGACACCTACAAGGGTCGATTCGTTCCACGACTTGGAGACAAACGAATCTCCGTTTGGTTCGCCCTCCGATATTGGCCTCGTTGCGGCTCCAATCGAGACTGGAATTTGGTTTGCTGCTTCTTGGCCGTCAACGTTGTCTGGTTCTTCCTCGGTGGTGAAGTCAGCGCCCATCATTCCCACTTCCTGATCCGAATAGTGGTCCCCTCACCTGGTTCGGTCTCGATCTCCATATCGTCCATAAGCGTCTGGGTCCCGGACAATCCCCGTCCCATGCCATTCGAGGTGGAATATTCCCCATCGAGGGCAGCCTCGGGATCGGCAATTCCCGGCCCCTCGTCCTCGAAAACGAACGTGAGGCCGTTCCGATTCTGTTCGGGAATCCGCTCCCATTCCATCGACCCTTCCCCGGCATACAGATAGATATTCCTGGCGAGTTCGGAAACGGCCGTCACGATCCGGGTGGTATCGGTCGTCCCAAGGCCGATTTCTTCTGCTACTTCACGGGCTGTCTGACGGGCTTTGAGGATATCGTCCTCGGAATCGATTTCGATACGCCCAGTGTGATTGCTCATTCTGGGTCCCGGTTAACACCTAATATTTCCAGTGCCTGGTCAGTTGAGCGGGCTGTTTCCACGTTACCGAGACCATAGCCAAGTTCAGCAGCGGTGATCGCAACTTCGGGTCGCATCCCGGCAATGACGGTCGTTCCCCCCATGAGGTCGATTAATTGTGCTGTCTCGGATATGTGGCGAGCAAAAAACGAGTCCATCAACTCGACTCCTGAAACGTCGAGGATAACGCCCTCCGGCTGTGACGTATCCATCGCCTCCAGGATCGTTTCTTGTAACTCGTCGATGATTTCGTCCTTGGGATTGTTGGGGAAGGTCCCCAACAGAATGTCGTGAATCCGAACAACATTGGCACTGTTTTGCAACATCAGTCGATAGATACCTCCTGGAGTTCGAGTGCCGTTTTGAGACCGTCCTGCAGTGACGACCGCGTTTCGACATCGAACGCGACCCCGAGTTTTACGAGTGTCTGGGAGATGTCCGGATTAAGCCCCGTGATGATGGTTTGGCCGCCCATCAGCTTGACCGCGTGAATCGTGTCGATAAGGTGCTGGGCTGTTTGCGTATCGACCGAATCAGCTCCGGTAATATCGATGATTGCAATCGAAGCCCCTTTTTCGGCAATTCGGTCCAGCAGTGCTTCTGTGAACGTTTCTGCCTCAGCGGAGCTCAACTTGCCGATGACCGTCGAAAGCAAGATCCCATCCCAGATTTCAACAATGGGCACAGAGAGTTCCTGGGATTTGTACGATTTCTTTTGACCTTCTGCCTCTTGGTGGGGTTCAGCGATCTCCCGACCAATGCTTGCCACTGCACCGTCGTTTCGTTCCGGAGTATCGATTTGGGCCCATTGGAATTCGTACGGGACACGATTCCCAGTCTTGGTTTCGAGTTCCGTAGAAAATGTGACCCTTGCCGAATCCTGGGTCACGGTATCTATAGCTTCGTTCAACCGTTCTCGCTCGGTCTCGGGGACGAGAGCGGGTACATTCAGCTCCGAAATCTCTTCATCGGAGTATCCGGTGACGTTTGTGAATTGAGTGTTCCAATCGGTGATCCTGCCTTCTGGTGTAAATACGTAGAAGAGGTCCCCAAGGGAGTTGATTGATTCTTCGAGTAATTCGGGGGGAATATTTTCTCTCATATATTTCATAACTGTCTTTAGTCAGATAAATACTGTCACCATTATAGCATATTTGCATGGTATGCCATGGAATGAAACCCTCTCGTTGAAAACTACCCACCGGCGAGAATTGTCCTGTTAACCGATTACTGAGTAGAAAACTATCCTCGCTGGTTGCTGAATTCGCGCTATGTATTCAGCACGGTCGAAATAATTCATATATATTTTGAAGTTTTTAATCTTAAACTTCGACTTCGAACCACGAATGCATCAAACTAAAACCCCAAATTGGGAAATTAACCAAGCAGGAATTTTCTGAATCGATCTTTTCGTTTGATCACGTTTCCAAAGGCCACGTTCTCTTTTGCTTCAGCCATTTCGACAGAAACTCGATCTCTCACCTTCGTATCAGGAACGATTACAACATAGCCAGGTCCGACTCGGGTAACGAAAAGAAGACGAGCCGATCATCGCCTTCTATTTCGAGCAAGAAATCAACGGCAACCTGGAGGGGAAGATCGTTTCCTTCCATCCAGAGAACCTCGACTCGAATCCCACGAGCGTGACTCCGCTCTCCAGCCTCGAGGACTCTCGGTTCAAAACGGACGTGTGACCTACCTATGCTTATCTCCCGAACTGTTCACTATCCGACTTCCTGACATCATTTGCTGTATCAAACGATAAATCTGAATCGTCGATTTCCTCGGCAATGTCGTCAGGGATGTACTCGGATTGGTCAGCTGGATCAACCTCATACCCATCGTATAGTTCGATACCACGAACTGAGCCAACATCCGCTGGCTCGATACCACCTTCATCGAGAGCAGCTCGAATCAACCTTGGCGAGAGTGGGATACGATACTCTTCTTCGACTTCCATTGAAAACGGGTTATAGGCGGTGATCTTCGTCATATGACCTTCTTCCCATTCAGAGAAAGCATACGAAACCGCTGCCTGTGGATCGCCCTCTTGTGGATACCGAATCACAGAAATCAGGTTTTCGCGATTGGTTTTGAATGTGCTCATTGTCTTCCTCTAACTGTATAATGAGACAAATCAAAAAGGTAGGTAAATCATATTCGATCCAATCCATCGTCGTCGTCGTTCTCTTGCTGGTTTTTGGCCTCCATGAATCGGTGCGAGTCTATCATGTCCGACCGTTACGAAACCAGTACCACCGAAGCCCAAATCACAGTCACCGACACGAAAACTGGTGTCGAGCACAAATTCGCAGAAAGAACCACCACCCTCGTCTACGACGGCCCGCTCCCTTCGGCACCTGATGCAGTCAGGGACATAGCTCGAGATTTCTCCGGCAAACCCGTCCAGGAGAAAACCCCGGCGCGTCTCTAAATCCCATCCTAAATCGTTTCCTCAGTTATGTCTGCGACGACGAGCTCGGACCAGTACAAATCCGTGACGTCCAAGAACCGGATATTCATAGGCACAGACGGGAAGGATTCGACCACCACTTCATCAAATCGGAAAGCACAATCATCGTCATCGACTCAAACGGTCACCGAGTCAATCGGGTCGAGCAAGTGAGCGCAAATTCCTAGATCAAAGCAATCAAAGTGCGTTACGGATAGCAGAACCGCGAGTTGTATACAAATTTTATGGGAACGCTCGAAAACACTATGCTCGAGTCCACACCTTGACCCTATTTCAGTGATGAATACTCTCCATTGAGCCCCCTAATTGGGGTGGGGGACCCTACGTTTCCGTCGTAAATCGGTTATTTTTGATTTAGTAGACTCGGTTTCCTGAAAATACGAGCCAACCACCCCATTCCACCCCACGTTTCCGTCGTAAATTCCGCCGGGAAGTAACACCCCACGTTTCCGTCGTTTCCTGGTTGGATTGCCCACGGAGGAATCCTCGCGCTTTAGCGCAGGGAGGAAGCCAAACCACCCCGGGTTTCCGTCGTAAATTTCGCCGGAAGGTAACACCCCGGATTTCCGTCGTTAATCGTGTATTTTCCTTTTGCCAAATTCTTCACCTGAAATTGTAGTCAAAACAGCACACCCCAGGTTTCCGTCGTAAATCTCGTTTGGGGAACACCCCAGGTTTCCGTCGTTAACCGTCTATCCAACGATCCATCCGAGTGTCTTCGAGAATGGTTTCTCGAACAACTTCTGAATCTTCAATCAAACGATTTTGTAAATGGATACCGCCTTTTTTGCCCATGTTCACCCGTTCTATCTCAAGAATATCCAAGAAAGCCTGTTCTTTGAGGATGTCTCTTACTCGACGAACAGAAAGTTTGTCAATGTCTAATTCTTTGCAAATTGCTTCATACTGTGAATACACTTCGCTAGTCATGAACGCATCTTTATTGGAATTTATATCAAGCTCTGTCAATGCCAGCAACGACGCTTTAGCTTGAGTCGGAGCCCCATCAATCAATTCTCGAAATCGCCCTTTTTCAGCATGTTGCTTGGCCTGCCGAACATGCTCCTCGAGGACCTTATTTGATTCTTCCTCATAGGCAACCTCACCCGCATGACGCAATATGTCAATTGCTTTCCGGGCATCACCATGTTCCTGGGCGCTTAATGCAGCTGCGAGAGGAATAACATCCTCAGTTAAAACTCCATCATGGAACGCATCCTCTCGATTGTACATAATCTCACGAAGTTGATTGGCATCATATGGTTTGAAAAATAGCTCCTTGTGTTGGAAACTACTCTTTACCCGCTCGTTGAGATTTTCTACATATTGAATTTTGTTGCTGATAGCAACAACACCAATGCTAGTATCGATCTTCCCCGCTTCTTCCGCTCGAGACAATTTCATTAACACATTATCATCTTGCATCATATCGATCTCGTCAAGAATTATGATTGTAGAATTATATTGTGAATCCATAATATCCCAAAGCAATTTGTAATATTTCGATGTGCTTAACCCAGTATACGGAACTTCTATTCCTGTTTGATTCTCATCATTCAGAGATTCTGAAAGCGAAGAAATAACCTGGGTCTCCGTTTTGTCTTCGGCACAATCGATATACGCGGTTCCTACCTCAACCCCATCTTCAGCTGCGTTTCGAGCTCGAGAAGAAACGTGTTTAGATACAAGGGATTTTCCAGTCCCGGTTTTTCCATAGATAACAACATTATCAGGTGAATATCCATGGACAGCACCATTTAATCGGGTAGCCAATTTAGATATCTCAGTATCTCGCCCCACAATACGATCGGCTTTGGGAACGTGCCCAATCTTTAGAAGATCCTTGTTCCGAAAAATCGGATCCTCTGAATTAAACAAAGAATCGCTAACGGTGTTTTGATCGGAGGTCATTATGATATTTCTAGGGTTGGAAGCCGAATTCCTATAAAAGTATAGGGTTAACCCACCCCAGGTTTCCGTCGTAAACTAGCCGATTTCAAGGAATAGAGAGTTTATAACGGCTAACTCGGGTGTTTGATATGTTAACCCTGTTTCCGACGTTAACGCTTGTTTAGTTAATACTCACCCACCCCAGGTTTCCGTCGTTAGCTAAGATACAGTAGAAGCGAAGGTCAAAATTTAAAAACTGTCTTATTACAGGTTGTATTGCAGAATCTTAGGCAGATTAAGTTTGAACCACGGTCCTGTATTTCAACGGACGAAACGAAATTCTTCGTTTCGTCAATGAAACGAAGTTAGCTTAATGAGCGATTCTCGTGTAGCCACCTTAAAGTTATGGGTAAGTTACACCTAATGGTAAAAAACCACTTTGCATGATCACAGATTGTTTTTCTTTAACGACGGAAACGTGGGGTGTCTGTCAACATATTTGAACCGCCTTAGAGCAAATGTGATACTCAGCCTATCTCGTCTACAGATTCAAACCTTGGATGGCTACGTTCCTCGAGAATACTAAAACTCTTCAAAAACCACCAAAAACCGAACCGGTTCAGAGGTGGGTGTAGGCAAAGTGAACTACCCCACCCTACTCGGTCACGGCTGACTCCGTTCGCTACTTGAGGACGGGGACTTAGCCTGTGAGAGTTAAATCAATCCAGTAGGTCAACTTGTGTAGATAGATACTCTTGGAGGGCTGTGACTGTCTCCGTTGAAACAGCTGACGCCCCGAAATCACTCCGATACCCGTGCTTGAGTTCCTCACTTTCCAATATCTCTAATCCACGTTCGAGTTGTGCTCGCAGTGCAGCCTTATCCCCTCGTCGCAGGTGGGGTGTGACAGCTTCGAGGTCGGTTTCTTCTGCAACCGCCAGGACGTCTCGAAGGTCTGTTTCGCGACCGCTGTGGAGCTTTGCCGCTACGAGGACCGCACCGTCGATAACTCTCGCCGTGGTCGTTACCGTTCCACCGCTGATTTTTTGTTGGTGACTGTTCTCGTACAAATGACATCCTCCCCGTCGTGAACGACGGGGTTTCCTCCGTGGGAGTCACACCCAGTCTAAGACTCGCCGGAGGCAACATTCCCGTCACGGTGGACAGTACTCGGGTCTGTGCGCTGTTCTTTGGGACTTTCGTGAGAGTGTGGTGACTCCGACCATTCGTGGTCGTCCCACTCGAACCGCACGGGCCGTGCCATCGGCCTGACTGGGTTCTCTGTGTGCCGTCTCAGGAACGTTTCTGACGCCGTGAGGTCAGCGTGGCCCTCGAAGCCACAGGGACAAGTGAGCGTGTCCTGATGCCGTATCGTTCGGTCTGTCGAACCGCATTGCGGGCACTCTTGGCTGGTCCACGCTTCCGACCGGACTTCCACCGAAATACCGTATTCCTCGGCGGTACACGCCAGTCGTTCGGTGAATTGCTTGAACGCCCAGAAGTTGTGGGTCTTGGCGTTGGTTTCGACCGACCAGTGCGTTTCGAGTACGTCGGTCAACCCACCGATATACACCGTGTCCACGCCCTCGGCGTACAGTTGTTCCATCATGTCACGGCACAATGCTTCTTGGGCGTGGTCGCGGCGACGGGTTCGCTTGCGGTACAGCCGCCGGATACGCTCGCTACTGTATCGGCCTTCTTCGAGTTTCGACTGTAACCGGGCGATTTCTCGCGTCGTCTCGCGGAACCGCTGGAACAACTCGCGGCCCTCGTACAGGTATTGCTCGCCGGTCGTCGTGGTACAGGCGACGAGATTGTTCGCACCAATATCCAGAGCGGCCTTCTCGTCGGCCAGTGGAGTGTCCCGTGCATCAGAAACAGTCACGGGTTGCGAAGCTCTGAAGGTGCTGTCTGTCTCGTCGTACCACAGGTCCAATCGGCCCTGTTTCTCGTAGTCGGGCCAATTCGGGTCGCCAGCGATCTCCAGCCGGAGACGCCCGGTGTGGTCGTATCGGTCTTTCAAATCGCTCCCGACCAGTATCTCAAGTCGGGACCACTCGCCCCATTCGACGGTGTATGCGTCTTTTCGGATGACGCCTTTGAGAACGCGGCCATCGTCTTCGTTGCCACGGAATCCCGGCGGCTCCGGGTGTTCCGTGACCGACGTATTTTCGGGGTCGTGGTACTGGTCTTTCAACCGGAAGAACGCCCGCCAGGCTTCGCTGTTTTTGCGAATGACCTGTTGGGCGGTGGACGCGCCGAGAACTCCTTTATATTTGCCATCGAGAGCGCCGGTATTAGCATCCCACACGTCCTCGCCCTCGAAGCCGTCCTCGTCGTTGTACCGCATGAGGCGCTGATAGTTGACTTCGTTCCAGAGAGCGGCGGAAGCGTCCAACAGGTCCCGGAGCAGTTGCTCTCCATCGTCAGAGAGCGGTCGCACGGCGAACGTGTTGGTACGCTTCATGCCACAATTTTTACGTCTCCACGTCAAATAAGTCTTATGAGACATGGCGACTGAAACGCCACTAACCTGCTACATCTGTGGGCAGACCAACGACGACTGGATGACAGTTGAATGATTGGATTGTTTGAG
This sequence comes from Halodesulfurarchaeum sp. HSR-GB, assembly GCF_031432215.1. Classification (NCBI taxonomy): domain Archaea; kingdom Methanobacteriati; phylum Methanobacteriota; class Halobacteria; order Halobacteriales; family Halobacteriaceae; genus Halodesulfurarchaeum; species Halodesulfurarchaeum sp. HSR-GB. The sequence continues at coordinate 112,986 of NZ_JAVKGN010000002.1, forward strand.
GACCAAGAGGAGGCCCACGAACGCTTCAAAGAAAAGCACGGCACGGAACCGGAAAGTTACCTGTTCGTCTGCCCGAAGTGTGAAGATGAGAATCCCCACCACGCCGAGAACTCTTACGAGAAATACGGGAAATACCAATGAGGCCAGCAATCGACATTTCGTACGGCTTGCACGGACGGCTCAAAGACTACGCAGAAGCGAACGATGTGGACCTTTCGGAAGCCTATGGCGAGGTGTTAGAAGCCGGTCTTGAAGCGTTGGAGACTCAAGACCAGCAGTAACGTGGCGGTACTGTAACCGAGTTTACGCGATTCACGCCCGTCCCCAGAAATCGTAGATTTCTGGTGTGCGAACGAGACGCGAAGCGTCTCGTCAAGGCCGTGAACGGCGGGACTCTCTCTGTTGAAAGGTAGCCGCCGACAAGGACGTACTCGTGCCTCTCTTGAGTGAGTTCCTCGAGCAATTCGATGAGCGCGTCACTTCGGTTGTGGAAACTCATGTTTGTGCCCGTTCCGTCTCCTGGTAAGTGACATCGAGTTCCAGGTCGTCGTACATCCGGTCGAGCATCGCGAGCGCCGATTGGAATTGGGCGTAGTTTTCGCGCATATATTCAATCGTTTCCGATCTCGGGATCACCGGATAGCCTTCGACGTGCTCGATTTCAAGTGATGGTTGTGGATCGATGACAATCTGCAACGGACCTCCGAGTTCGTCTTGGGGCTGCCGCTCGAATCCAGTAGGAAGTTCAAACGACTCGAAAAACGCCTCCCAAGTGTCGACGTCCTGCTCACGAACGGCCAGGAACAGCGGATAGTCGGTGGGGTCGCGACCGACTTGGTAGCCCCCCTGTGTCCACACGTAGACAGCGTCGATGCGGGTGAATGCGAATGGCCAGTCACCGAACTGTGGAAGGACGTAAGCCTCCTCAATGGTTGGTGGACTAACGCTGGCGCTGGCAGCGACGAGCTCGCGAGCTGCATCTCTTACGCGGTCGTCGATGACAGAGAGCCCGTCATCATAGTGAACGTATCCAGCGTCTTCGAGGCGGTTGACGGCCTGTCTTACCGTCTCGTAGGGTGTGTGGAGGTGGTGGGCGACTCGACGGATGGAGTCACCCCTCTCGATAGCGAGGATGACCTGTGCCGCCGTATCGTTGAGAACTTCATACATCTTATAATTACCAATAATCCGGTAACAGTTAAAAGTCTAACTCGAATGGGTCTTAGGCGATTTTATCCGTTTGGGGAGGAAAAAGCCGCCCCGTTCTGCCGACCCTTATGTAACTCCAAAACCAATATACCCCTCTGTCGGTTACATAAGGCTATGGAACACCCGTCAGCGCCCGCCTCTCTGCCGAAATATCTGGCCGAAGGGCTACCCAAGCAAGACGACTCGACGCTTCGCGACACCCAAGCGTACATCGAAGACCTCCTCGAGGCCAGGAATGAACCAATCAAGGAAACCGAACTGCCTGATACCGCAGAAGTCGTAGAGACTGACTCTAAGGGGAAAGGATCGGTTGTCAAGGAAAAAGTGAAATGCGGCGACGAATCCTGTCATTGTGCAGACGGGGAACAGCATGGCCCGTATCTCTACAGATATTGGAAAGAGAACGGCAAAACACGATCTGAATACGTAGGAAAGCCTTGAATCGGCTCTGTTGAAATCCTTTGCAAATGATATATTTCAGTGGCCGTGCTGAATATAGACCTTAGGTTCAGCAAACCGGTATGGAGTAAACTCGGGCAGAACTTCCGTCATCATGTAATTACTGTCGAAAACTGAATAATGAGCGATTCGACGTTTTGAGAACGAACTACCGATTGCCAAAATTGCGTTTGCTCTGTCACCGATTATTGGCCAGGATCGAAAGGTTCGGGTAGTCTTTCCTGCCATAGCAAAACTCCCGTTGGTTGGTATGGACCGAGGCCGGCGTTCGGTCGGCGGTAGATGAATGGCTACAAGAGCTAAATTGACGGAGTCACCGGATATGGTGCGGGTTCCCCGTCATTACCACTCGCTTGAAGCAGTTTCTTCCCATCTATAGTGATTACATACTGCGACGGCCCATCTTGTGGAACCGGGCAGCCCTTGGACATCGGACAAGTATCACACGCAGAACCGGCACAATCGAGATCTTGTAGGTGACCTGCACGAACCTGTGATTCGATAATTGCCTTCACAGCGTCTGGCCGCATTGCTAACTGCTCGGCGATGTCTCTAATCTCGATGCCGCGGTTAACGAATCCGAGTACCTCCTCGTAAACGCTCATTTCCCCTCACCTGCTGCAGTAGGTTCAAACGCTTGCATGCGATATTTAACCACGACAAGTGCGAACAGTCCGAAGATGATCGAGGGGCTATACGGCGGGGCAAATGCGAGGGCGATCTGATCCAATTCTGCAACCCAAACATCGTGGCCACCTGGAATCGCTCCAAGGAACCGACCGAGAAGATCAGTTACGGCAACGATCCAGAGCATCGTCCCCGCAAGCACTGTTACCACCTGATTTCGGCGAGATCCGAGGCCATGCGTTGAACCGTAAAGGAAAAACGCCCCGGCCGATGCGACGATGACGCCACGCCAGAGCAGGTACGTTCCGCTAACACTCAAGACGGAAATCGAAACGGAATTCCCGGAAACGCCGGCCAACAACTGGAGGCTACCGATCAACACCGAGATAATCCCTAATGCCCCGAAGTAAATCTCATCCCAGGATGGCATTTTTAAGCCACCCCCATGATCATCCCAATCAGTCGAAGCAGTCCACCCCAGAGGAACAACGTGACTCCGAGGATTGCAACGGCTCCAACCAGGGTTTTGACGATTCCGAAGCTCGATTTGCCCTCTTTAATCAACATCGCAAAGGTTGCGGCACATGGGAAGTAGATGCTAATCATGACGACTGACATGACTGTCTGGAAGGGTGACAGTCCGACCCCGGTCAATTGCGCCACGGCCAGGTCTTTGCGTATGAACCCTGCAACAAGTCCCGGCACGGTCTCCTTTGGCACCCCAAACCACCCCGTCAGCAACGGCTCGAGCGTCGTTGACAGCCAGTCGATCGCGCCACCCATCCAGAGGACGTTAATCAAACCGACGCCCAGCAACACGAACGGAATAGCCGAGACGAAAAAGCCCCGCATTCGAAGCCACAGTTTTGTCGACACATTCCCAATAGTGGGTTTCCTCATTGGAGGGACGTCCGTAATCAGCTTGGGTGTCTTGCCCGGGAGGAGTTTGTCAAGCACGGCTCCGACGGTGAAAAATCCAATGAGCAGGTAAAGAAGAATGTAGCCGGTGTATTGCGGAATGAGTGAGAGCATGATACCGAGTTGTGCGCCACATGGGATGAACACCGAGAGCAGTGTCATCATCATGAAGCGCTGTTTTTTGGACTCGAGATTCCGAGTCGCTGCAACCCCCGGAACGTTACACCCAAACGAGAGGACCATGGGGATGACCGAGTAACCCTGTAATCCAATTTTCTCGAACACTGTGTCCAGCAAAACGGCGAGACGAGACATATAGCCGGAGTCCTCTAAGATGACGAGGACGAGGTAAAGAGCGAAGATCGCTGGCAAAACGACGCCAATTGCGACGAAAAGTCCGCTGGTGAGCATCCCCCAGGAAACGACGGCTCGCTGAGCTGCTGGATCACCAATGAGTATGAAGTATACCCAACTGCCTTCCCAGGGGAAGACACTCTGAAGCCAGGGTAACCAGTACTCATCGAACAGGGGGACGAAGTAGCCGTCGGTAAAGAATCCCGCAACAGCACCGAAAAAGGCCCAGGCCCCGTACAGTACCGTGACCGCAAATGGAATTCCAAACCACGGGTCGACAAGCAAATCGCCCATAATGTCCGTGAACGAGTCTCTCTGTTCTCTGTACTCTACCGTGTTCGAAACGATTTGATCGACGAGCTCCCACCGTTCGGCCGACCCAAGACCTGAACTCATCCTTCAATCGCCTCCTTTGTGCCCTCCGTGCGTTCTTGTATTGCTGTTAGCGAGGGGGAATGGGCCGCTTCAATACTTTCAACGAGGTCTTTGAGTCCTTCACCAGTTGTTGCGACTGTAGGCACAACTGGCACATCCAAGATGTGTTCAAGGTGCGCGACGTCAATCTGGATGTTCTGTTTGCGAGCCTCGTCGATCATATTTGCTGCGACGGTGACGTCGTACCCGTCATCGATAATTTCGAGGAGCAAATTGAGTCCCCGTTCGATCCGAGTCGCGTCGAGGACACAAACAACAACGGCGTCCGAGTGCTCCTCCAAAATCTCGACAGCCACCTCTTCGGAGGCGTTCTTGGGTGAGAGGGAGAACGTTCCTGGAACGTCAATAACGTCGATCGACTCGCCCTGATATTGAAGCTCACCGTGGGTGTAATCGACCGTCGTTCCGGGATAATTCGATTCAGTGACATTCGATTCACCAAAATTTGGCCAGAATCCCTGTTGCGACCATTTATTTGACCCTACGTTGGAGTCGATATTTCCGGACCCAGTTAATTGGTTGAATAGAGCGCTTTTGCCGACGTTCGGATGACCAACGAGTAATATTGACGGCCTATCACTCATCATCTGTAGCGACATAGATGCGGCGGGCGTGATCCTGACTCAACGATGTCGTACTGTGACCGATCGTTATGGTGATCGGCCCATTGAACGGCTGTTTTGATTGAACGACAAGCTCTTTGCCCGATCGGATCCCCATCTCTCCGAGTTCTTCCCGAAGAGCGTCATCGATGTCTTTGATTCTGCCTCGCTTTTTCCTACCCAATTCATTGAGGCGGCGTCGCTTCCGCTTCCGCTTTCTTCGTCGAGTTTCGCCGTTTTCCTTGCCTGTTATGTTTTTCCGATTCATTTAGTCTCACCTAACTTAGGCAGGCCTAATGTTTTGGAGAGGGCATGATAAACCCAGATGTGTATTCCCATTAATTGGAAATTGTTCTCATGGATCTCCCAAGATAGTGCCATGCAAATCCCGGAAAATACTCAGAGGAGTCGAAAATCCGAGAAACCGATTTTTCTTAATTCAGTATTAAATTTCACAATTTGTGCTCATTCTTATTTGATATATTGGGTGATGTGTCCAACAATTAAGTGTTAATTTTTACAATCATTCGCTGCTGAATTCGCGCCTTGAGTTCAGCACGAGCTTATTGTTAGAACCTGGATGGGATTTTGAGTTGACTGATGAATTTAGAGGATCAAGTCAGCACAGCGGTTTTGATATCAAAGACGCCACCCTCACCACTCGCACAGGTTTCTTGTATATGGACGTGTCGCTGACGACGACTGAGACCGATGGACAGACGAGGTCTTCTCTTAGCCAAGGAATGAAAACAAAGCATAGGACCCCACGAGCGACATCACCGGCGTGATCACCCAGAGTGTCACGACGCGAGCTGCCGCCTCTTGGTGGAACAGGCCTTCGGCGGATAGTTTTTCCGGGTCTTTTTCGCCGATATTAGACACTCTATCCCCGGATGCGTGCTGCCTGTCCGGGTCAGGAGTCTCGCCTTCAGCGAGTTCGCCCACAGTCGGGCCCGCAGCGACCTCCTTTTTACCTTCAACTGGGTGAAGTTTCAGGGCACCAGTCGTGAACTTTGGAGCGGATTCATCGGCAGGGGACTGTGTGACTAATTCTGCGAGCGTCCGCGCTCGGCTTGCACGGCCCCACCCGAGCCCAATGATACAACTGGTCGTGCTTACGGCGAGACTGGCTGGAATTCCGAGCCACGAGAGGACGGTGATAATCGTCGCACCCACGGTCGAAACAATGAGCGCTGCCAGAATCGGCATCTCCGTAATATCGTTGCCAACGGTTGCCAGCGTCCGCCGCGCAATTGTGAAGCCGCCCACACTGATGGCCCCGACTGCAAGGAGAATCGCCGGGCTGGAGTCAATGGAACCGTTGCCGACAAGCGGGGCGACTGCGTTCGCCGCGTTCGAGGCTCCGGCGCTGAACCCCATATAGCAGGCAATTGCCACTACAAGCGCCGACCCGAACAGATCCCGAGGTGCCACGTTATCGTTGATCGATAGCCGTGGGAGGCTCCCCTGGGTATCGATTGCGATCAACGGGTTCGTGAGGCGACCAAATTCGAATATGGCGTCGAGGTGCGGGTACAGATATCTGCCGATAAACACACCTGTGAAGACAGCGATCAGTGGGGAGACGATCCATGCCGACAGGATGGTAAACATCAGGGCAGTGTTGAGCGTCGCCGTTGCTAATCCGAGTCCGACGATTGCTGCGACGGCTGTCATCGAGGTTGACGCCGGAACACCGTAGACGTTCGAGATCAGGAGTGCGAGACCGGTAAAAAAGAGGACGCCAACGCTCGCTTCGGGGGTAAAGGCGGTTGCATCGACGATTTCGGTACTCATCGTCGTGATGACCTTCCGCCCAATCGTCCACGCTCCGAGGAACGCGAATACGGTAAACAGGGCTCCGGCGGTGACTTTTCTGACGGCCCGGCTACCGACTGCCGGACCGAAGGCAACAGCGGTTGATGACCCCCCGATATTGTACCCGACGAACACCGCCACCAGCAATCCCACGAGAATTAGTAATTCTGCCACGTCCGTGTGCTCAGTTCGCACGCGAAAAAATAGTGACGTTTCGCTGCTGAACTATTGGCTACGAGCGATAGACGCACTAACACGAAAATTTCGCACTTGACAACTGAAGTCCCACTGATCTCTACCGATTCGTCTTCACACGGGTTGCTCAAAGATCAGTGACCGATATGCGCTATCTATTCAGCAAGCTTTGTTTGTACCTATTCAGATAGTAAACGAAAACAATTGCTGGTAAGAGGGCCTGTACCGCCAGAAAGTCGGTATCAAATCCCTAAGAATCCCTTTTTCTTGCGCCTTTAAACCATACATTCAGCAGTCCACCGAGGAACTCTTCGATAGCTACCACAAGAGTAGATGTGTACAGAGTGAGATTCTGTGGGCGTCCGAATTCTGATGGAAAACAGTTCGAGGGGATCGTTATTCTGTTTCGAGGGCGTCGTAGATGTCGCGGTTGGCATCGCGGTCTGCGGCAGCGACCCGGCGGACGAGTTCCTGGCGGATGTCCGCCATAACCTCGTCCAGTGGGGATGTCGGTTCCGTTCCTTCCTCCGTCGCCATATCTCTTGATTGGTCGTGAATGTGGTTAATCATTTGGGTCCTCCCGGTTGGTTAGTTCGTCAAGTCCATACTGGATGAGGTCCGCTCGCCAGGTCTCTATTGCCCCGGGCAGGTCGATCGATTCAGTGTGGGATTTCAGATACTGGATGACGGTGTCTTGTTCGACAGTTCTCTGATCGGTGCCGAACTGCTTGAGGATGGTCCGAATCTCGTCGTCGTACGTGAAGCGGTATCCGTTCAAGAAGTAGAATGCGGCAGTGGTGTTGAGTGCGGTACGCTTGTTGGCATCAACGAATGGGTGGTTCGCCACGAGGAGGCGGAGAAGATGGTACGCTTTCACGTGAATTGTCTCAGGTGTTGTGTCGAAACTCCCCTCCTCGATGTATTGGAGTGCAAACTCGATATCCCCACGCCGCTGTACCCCCGGGTTTGTCTCGGTGTACTCCGAGACGATCTCCGCATGGATGTTGAGGACATCCTCGACTGACGGATACCAGAAGTCAGTCATTACCAAAGCGTCATTCGAAACGGGTGTAATCTTTTCCATACTCCGCGGGTCTGCTCCAATACTCGCTGCTGCATTCGCGCCTTCAATTCACGTATGGGAAAATCTGCTATGTAGAATTATCCAGCCCGGTTGCAAGATTCTTTCGCCCAACTCGATAATTCGTCAAACAAATGTGCCAATCACTAGAGGGCGGTTTGATTTGTTAGCCTACGACTGACCAGTGGCGGCTTCGTGAATTCCAGAGCTATTGCTCCCGCTCCCTCCAACCGGCCGCTCTGCAACCGCTCAGATACCGCTATGCCGAGACGCCTGGTGGGTTGTACACCTCTCCCCGATCCAACATGTGATAGATCGACACCAGCAGCTTCCGGGCAGTCGCTACCGCGGCAGTCTGGCTGTTCTTTCGCCGTTCGATTCGGTGATAGAACCGGCTCAGATACGGGTCTTCGACCGTGTGGACCGCACTATGGACGGCCTGCACGAGCAGCCATCTGACTTTTCCTGGCCCTTTCTTCGAGATGCCACCCTCAAACTGGGAATCGCCTGACTCCCGGACTACCGGGTTCAGCCCCACATACCGCACTACCTCCTTGGCTTTGTCAGATCGGTCAATGTCTCCGAGTTCCGCATAGATCACCAGCGACGTGTAGTGGCTCACACCAGGAATCGTCATGAGGAGCCGCGTCGCTCGAAGTCCTTCCGCTCGTTCCTCGATTCGTTTGTCGAGATCGTCGATCTCCTCGGTGAGTGTCTCGATGACCGACAGATACGACGACAATAACTCGTCCCACGGTTCAGGGAGTGACAGCCCTTCGAGGTACTCACGGCCCTGTTGGGTCAGCGGCTTCACCTCCTGGGTGATGCCGTTGTCCAGAAGCAACGAGTGGATCTTGTTGGCGTACTTGGTTCGTTCCTGGAGCAGGCTGATCCGAGCAGCGGGTCGCAATCACACGAGCGACAGCTGTAGCGGTTCACGCCTTTCCGCAAGGGCGGCGAGAGAGTAGCCGGAGTCGGCTGCTTGCTAAGGATTAGTGACACCATTGGAAAAACGCATACGGTGACCAGAGGAATTATGACAAAACCTCCCATATATTCAGACGGCGGGATTCTCAGCAATGGACCAGTCAGCAGCGCGCGGTCTAAGCCGCTGAATAGAACTCGGTCTCTTGTGCCCCATGCTTGGCCTTTCACCCAGCTACGGGAGCAGATTTTCCCATCGAGTCAGCAAAAGCCCATTGTATCTTTTTAGATAATAACCAAAACGGACTGCAAGATAGAGACCTTCTATTCAGCAGCAAACTCGACATCAGTAATCTCGAATCGTGCGCCGCCATCGGCTCCTTCCGTCACATGGAGGTTCCAGTCGTGTGCATCAACGATTTGTTTTACAATACTTAATCCGAAGCCAGTGCCGTCTTCGGTCGTCGAGTAACCGGTTTCGAATATGTCCTCCCATGCTTCCGGAGGGATACCAGGGCCATCATCTTCGACGTAGAAACCTTCCGCCAACGCTCCGACTGTCACAGTAACGTCCTCGCCACCGTGATCTATCGCGTTTCGAATCAAGTTTTCGAAGACCTGTTCCAAGCGGCTTTCATCAGCCTGCACGGTTCGCTCAATATCGGCGACCAGCGTGTTGCCAGCCGTCTCGACGTTTGCCCAGCAGCCTTCCACCACTGAATCAAGGTCAACTGGGTTAGTGTCAGCGATAACTTCTCCCTCGCGGGCCAGTGTGAGGAGATCCTCAATCAACATCGCCATCCGGTCGTGGGCACGTTCGATGGCGTCGAGGTGTTCGCTGTCACAGTCCTCAGCAGCGAGATCCAGGCGGCCGCTAGCGACGTTAAGCGGATTCCGAAGGTCATGGGAAACAATATTGGCGAATTTTTCTAGTTGCCGCTCGCGATTTTTCTGCTCGGTGACGTCGGTGGCGATACCACAGGTGGCGTATACGGAGCCATTTTCAAACAGCGGGACGATGCGGGTGAGGAAGTGTATCGGGCCGTCGTCCGTCTCGACGGTTTCTTCGATCTCGACCGGTTCCTCCGTTTCATAGACTCGTTGATCATTTTCTTGAAATTTTCCAGCCACTTCTGCCGGAAGCAAATCTGCGAACCGCTTCCCGGCGACCTTGACATCGTCAGGAATGTCGAACAGGTCTCGATGGTATTGATTCATATACATATACTCGCCATCTTCATTTCGAATCCACATCGCCCCCTCAACGCTGTCGATGACATTCTGTATCTGTTCCGTGCGATTCTGCAGTTCCTGCTCTCGTTCCTTTCGCTCACCGATATCCGTAGTCGTCACGAAGACACGTGAGTAATCATCGTTCGCGGATTCGGGAACATAGACATTGAGAAGTTCATCTCGTCGATCGCCTTGCAATGTCTTGGACACCGTTTCTGCGCGAAACCGTGTCTCACCGTTGGCTATAGCGGCGAATTCCGCGGCGATGATCTCGTATGCAGTCTCGGTTAATGTTTCCTCAAAATTCGCCATCAGTTCTTCTTTCGAGTTGGCCGCAAAGTAATCTACAGCTGTTTGATTCACACCAATAATTTCAGCGGTTCTCAACAAATCTTTGAGTATAGATGGATTCTCCCGAAGGTATTGCTCGACTGAATCGGTTTCTGCGCTTAGCTCGTCTAAACGTTGCTTCGTAGTCGACAAATCTTCTTCCCAGATCACCAGCGGATTTTCTTCAAATAATGACTCGTATCGTTCTTTGAGTTTCTTTAGTTCCTTTTCCTGTTCCTTTCGCTCGGTAATATCCTGAATCGTTCCCCGTATTCTAACGATCTCGCCATTCATATATTGCGGTTCGCCACGAGTCCGGACCCACCTTTTAGCTCTAACTTCGTCAACCACTCGCAACTCTAAATCGTAACCCTTCCCCTCCTCTATTGCTTTTTGGAACGCAGTACGGATAGTTGGCCGATCTTCTGGGTGATAATATTCGAATGATTTCGCCGCACTCATGTTCTCCTCTGGAGAGAGACCATGGATTTTCAGCACTTCCTCAGAATTATAGAATGTCTCGGTCTCGATATCGTACTCCCAGGCACCAACTGTGGCGATATCCTGGGCCTTTCTGAACAGGTCGTTCTGGCGTTCAATGTGCTGAGTTGCCCGGTACCTTTCGACAGCGTTCACCACACGGTTTGCCAGGATGCCGTACTGTTCAGTCCCACTCTCTTTTTGGAGGTAATCAGTCACGCCTGAACTGATCGCGTCACTGGCAACCTCTTCGGAACCCTTCCCTGTATAGAGAATAAACGGGAGATCTGGCCGATCTTCGCGAACGGTTTCGAGAAACTCAATCCCACTCTGGCCAGGCATATCATAGTCAGAAATAATGCAGTCAACGTCCGTGTCAGAGAGTGATTCGAGACCAGCGCTGGCACTGGTCGCGGTCTGGACAGAAATCCGGTCGTCTTCTCGTTCCAAAAAGTCGGCCACAAGCTCAGTCAAATTCAGCTCATCATCGACATGAAGAACGTGGATTTTCTCAGTCGTGGTGCTCATCAACCCCCCTCTCATATTTATTTGTTACGAGACCGAGTCTTAAACAGTGCCGGTCTTGAGTGGTTTCTTTTGCTGAATTCGCGCCGTCTATTCACCACTAATCGATTGTACCTATTCAGATAGTAACGAAAACGGACTGCAAAATAGAGACCCTCTATTCAGCAGTGAACTCAACGCCAGTAATCTCGAAGCGTGCCTCACTCTCGGAACCTTCGGTAAGACGAATATCCCAATCGTGGGCTTCCATGATCTGTTTTCGATGGATAATCCGAGTCCGGTCCCTTCTTCGCTTCCTGAAAATCCAGATTCCCATACGTCCTCGCTCTCTTTCAGGGGGATTGCAGGGCCGTAATCTTCCACGCAAACCCACCAGGCAATAAACTAACCCTGTATGAACCCGGTTGTCTCAAAAAGAGAAGAGGCTAACTATTTCAGCACTTCCTCTGTTCGGATGGGAGGGGTCTCTTTATCCTGATGGAGCAATGGGTACATTCAGTCTTTCTACCAATTACCTTCGTTGAGAAGTGACAGCCATCAAAAAGAATACAGGGTCATGTATAGTTACAGCAATAATTCAAACTAAGTCAAAATGATATAGTAGAAACGGCCCAATTATTCTATTTCGACTTCCGAAGTTAATATCACCTGGTCATCAAGGACAATCCGGACCGTGTAATCCCCCAGTGGACCAGTGTTCGAGAACCAATTCCCATCACTTTGTTTTAATTCTTCGTTATTGATTGGGACAGTTTGTCCCGCGGAAATAGAACTGGTAGTATAGTTATACTCATTGGTTCCGTCTAAAATGACCTCAGCCCCTGACGGGATATCATCGCCTCCGTTGTGGGAGATGACAATCACGTTAGTAGCCGTATCACTTGTTGGATCCTCAGCGGGAGCATCACTGACCTCTAAACTAGCCTGCGGTGCCTGTTCAATATCCCCACCAATTCCAAGCACGAAGGAGCCGATCACGGCGGCCAAAATGACAGTAATTGCAACCATCAGTATGACCCCTATGACAGGCGATACGCCCCGATCATCGAGTTGTTGTTTTATGGATTCGATCATTGTTAGACCTCCAGTTCGGCGATTATTTTATCAGACGGATTATGAACTATTTTTAACGGGTCATCTACAGGAGTAGTTAAATCCCAAGAACCGCCAGGATCTAAACTTTCACCCGAGTGGCTAGTGACGAAAATGGCATCCGCATTTTTAATGTTATCATAAGCAATGGAATCTCCCCCCTGATGCACGAGTTCAAGACCTGAATCGGTGCTATCAATAGTCAAACTAGCCTGCGGTGCCTGTTCAATATCCCCACCAATTCCAAGCACGAAGGAGCCGATCACGGCGGCCAAAATGACAGTAATTGCAACCATCAGTATGACCCCTATGACTGGTGATACACCTCGTTCGCTTTGTAGTGAATCTGGAAGTTTCATGTTTTGTGTTTCGACGGACTTTGTGTGGACGACTTCCATCCCACTTTGACCTTAACGATTATTAACGGATGCAGAGTTATAAATGTACGTCAGACGTACGGGAACATCCAACATGGCATGTAATATATGAATTTGAAAAACCCTGTTCAACTTGCGACCCCGAAGGAATTCGCCCGTACCTATGAAGCCCATGAAAGACCATGGACGGTAGTAAAGCAATACAATAGGCATCTTGAACTCACCGCAGCAAACCCGAACCTGGGGAGTACGGCTATTGCCCGAAAATTAGCTGACGAGTTTGACTATCAGTGCCCTCGGGGCCGAGTCCGCACATGGATGGAGGGTGGAGCGCCTGATGCAGTCCATGGGATTCAGGCAGCGGATTCCAGAGGCTGGCTTTCGCTCACCTATGACTCACCCGTTTTTGAACAGGGACTCAACAATTTGGTGGCGTGGATACTAAGTGGCGGTTCTATAGCAAGAAATTTCGAACCACATTTTGCCGTCGGCCGAGCAGAAGACGCTGATCTGCTTTCCGATTTCTTCTCCGAGATAAGTAATGAATATCAGATATCGGACCGACCAATGAAAAGAGCTGATGAGGCTGTGCCCTCTGAGAACGGTGCCGTTTTAGGCCGTGTCCTACACATATTGGGAGTACCCACAGGTGAGAAAGCACAGCAAACCCTATCTCTACCATCTTATCTTCATCAAGCACCGAAACCTATTATTAAAAAATTTGCGGGTGTGTATATTAACAACAGAGGAACTAAAGGCCGTTCTCAAAATATTTTGAAAATGCGCGAAAAGCGTAATGATGAGTATTTAGATGAATTGATTATGTTATTTCGTTCTGTTTTGAACTCCAAATCGATAACCCGATCGGGGAAAAATATAATTTTCTCAAATGAAGCCAAATCAATAGTCGAAACTCAACTACCTTATACAAAATCCGATTTGTGAAATTGGTATTCTCGGCTTGATGGTTTCGGAAATTGTATTGCAACCGTAATTTGGGAACGTGCGATGATATACCTCGATTTTCGAAATGGTTTTGGTGGGCCTTGTTTAGACGATCAAATTCGAGCAGACTAGAGGCTGTACTACTGTTATCAGGATTCTAGTAGCTCCGGAGAAATACCAAATTTACTAGGAAGTGAAGCGAGACGGCTTTGGTGTGCTAACAAAGACCGCTCGCTTCACAAAGAAGGTAGTATCGCTTGCACAAAAATCCGTCGTTGGTCAGCCAGATCCAGCTTATCGACCGGGAAAATATGGCTACGCTGACTGGGTAATTCTCGCCATTCAGGGCTTGAAGGAGTATCTAGGCCATCAATACAGGAAACTGATGGATGTTCTCAGGGAGATGCCGAGAATAACGAATATGCTCGGTTTAACGCCTGAAACCGTTCCCCATTTTTCAACAGTTTGTACTAGAAAACAAGACATTCCGATGAAACGCTGGAGAGCGATTCTCGATTATTCAATCAAGCCGTACGATCTTGGAGAGGTCCAGGCTATCGACGCAACGGGTGTTGATCGGATCCAAGCTAGTCAACATTACGCGAAACGAACCGATTACACATTTGAAGCAGTCAAAACTTCCGTACTTATCGATTGCAAGACAAGTGCAATCCTAGATATACATTGTTCAATGAAACAACCGCACGATACGCAGGTTGGTTTACAAGTTCTTGTGCGGAATTTGGACGATCTGAGTGCTGTCGCAGCTGATAAAGGATATGACTGGGATGTTTTACGGACGAGGCTTCGAGCAGAAGGTATCAAACCGCTAATTCCGACACGAGTGAAAGATCTGATGGGATATGCACAAAATCTGTTGATTGAGGATCGCGAGTATCATCTTCGTTCAAACGCTGAATCGGTGTTTTTCGGTTTACGTCGTCGGTACGGTGATACGTTGTGGTCGAGAACTTGGTTCGGCCAATTCCGCGAACTTGTCATGAAATGTGCGGTCCGAAACATCGAACGTACCATTGAGGGTTCTAACCGGTGAAATCAGTCGTCTAAACACCTATGAAAGGCTGCTATTTCGACAGACCAACCCATTGAGGTTAATTCTTCGGGTGGAGCGAAAATCACTGGGTCATCAATACGGGAAGTCAACAGAATGCGGTGGATTCTGCTACTTGAGAAGCCGACAGGCGGAGGGATATCTTTGCCGGAGCTGTTGCTCACGAAACGCCTTCCATCGGGTTCTTTGAGACGGTCACCTCAGGCGGTCACGCCAGGTGGGTCGTACACCTCCTTTCGGTCGAGCATGTGGTATATCGAAACGAGTAGTTTACGAGCAGTAGCGACAATCGCGACCTGATGGTTCTTCTTCCGCTTCAAGCGGGCATAGAATCGACCAAGATACGGATCATTCACCTGATTCACTGCGACATTTGCACACTGGACGAGGATCCAGCGCAGTGGCTTGCTCCCTTCCTTCGAAATCCCGCCTTCGGTTCGACTGTCTCCTGATTCCCTCACAACCGGATCTAACCCTGCATAGCTCACGAGTTCGGCCGACCGGTCGAAACGATCAATCTCACCAATTTCTCCCACGATCAAGACTGATGAGTAGAAACTCACACCTGGAATCGTCATCAAGCGTTGTGTCTCTTCGAGCGAGACAGCGGTCTCTTCGATGATCGACTCTAACTCCTTGATCTGTTCGGAGAGTGTTTCGATCACTGCCAAGAACGAATCCAGAAGTGTTCGGCCAACCGGCGAGAGATCAAGATTGTCAGATTGGAGTTTTTCTCGCCCTTTGACACTGAAAGGGTCCCAGTCGTACTTGATACCGTATTTGTCGAGAAGTGAGTGGACTTCGTTCTTGAAGTCGGTCCGTTTCTCGACAAGCCGTTTACGGCCACGAGCGAGCGAACGGAGTTCACGAATATCCTTTGGCGGGACGTAGCTTTCTGCCACCATTCCGGCTCGGCAGAGTTGGGCGAGAAGTTTCGCGTCCAGCCGGTCGTTTTTCACCTCGGCAGTCCCAATCGCCTTCGTTTGGCGGGGATCAGCTACGTGAACATCCAACTGCTCGCTGAGTGTGTCGTAGATTGAGTAGTAATTACCCGTGGCTTCAAAGGCTGCTTTCGACCCGGCGTAGGCCTCGGCTAAGTCGTCGAACTGGTCGTTTTCAAGCCGCTGTTCCGCGACTAACTCGCCGCTCTCATCCAAGACAGCGATCTGCGAGTCACGTTTATGGACATCGATACCCAGGTAGTACATGGCTGCCTCTGGAGTGGAAGTGCGTGGAGGGAGCCACACCTATTCGGGCTGAGCGACCGGGTCCTTCCAGGGGACGGTCGCTTTCCCACGATGGAGCTTCCTTGGCACCACGGCCAATCAAGGCCACGCGCTGTAGTGCGCCGTTTAGACATCGGCCTTTGCCACCCCGTTCGTTCCTCCACGCGCCGGGGATTTGCAGTCTTTCATTCCATCAAGGCCGTTTTGGTGAATTCGCGCCTTCTATTCAGCACGAGACATCTATCAACTACTGAGGATTTCAACAAAGCTTCTGAATCTTCTTTTCCAGTGACGAATATTTTTTGTAACACCTACTCAATCAGAGATGTATGTAAGACCTGACAGGGTTTCAGCGGGACCTACTGTACACGATATCGGGATTAGATATGCCACGAGGCCTCGAGATCAAGGATGAATTAGAGAAAGTCTACGAAGGTGAGATCCATCACGGACGACTCTATCCCAACCTTGACACACTCGTTACAAAGGGGCTCGTCGACAAAGGGACGATCGACAAACGGACGAACTCTTACGAATTAACCCGGCGAGGACGTCGAGAAATCGAAGCCAGACGGGAATGGGAAAACGAATATCTCTGAAACCCCACTTAGTCGATATATTCATATATTAAGATAGCCAATAATTGACACAGGAAATGGAATACACGGTCAACGGGACGCCTGTAACACCTGTTCGTCGACGTAACACACTCAAGTCCCGGATCCGTGAGAACGTCATTCCCAATATTCCAGCTGACAACTGGCAAGAAACCTCAGATCCGCTTCCTTTCCAGCGCGACACCTCGATCCAAACGATCGTTGCGAATCTTTTCGAGTTTACAACGGGGAGCTCCAGGACGAACGCAGTCTACGTCCTCGAGTGCATCCATACGAAAAACCATCAACAGACGGCAGCCGTCGATCTCGGCAAGCCCAAAAAGCAATGGCGTGGGAAAGTCGACGGCGCCGACAGACTCCTCTACGTCGGTGTCACGGCGAACTTGCTTCGACGTATGGATCAGCACTTCAACGACGCTCGAGGCGAAGCAGCGCACTTCACAACCGTTTTCCCTCCGATCAGGATCCTCGACGTCGAATGGTATTCCTCCTACCATCGTGCCGAAAAGGCAGAGATCCTCACGGCCAAACTCCTTCGCGAGGAATTCCCGAAGGATTTCATAGCTCAACCAGGATGACATCAGTTTTCGAATTTCGATGCCGCCCTAAGAGCCCATTCTGTCTGAAACCTGCCTAAATTGTGATGCAATCAGCCTTCAAGATGGCCCGTTTTGATTAGAAAACGCGCAAGAGCGTCTTCATCAACTTCTTGTAAGTCTTCAGGCGTTCCAGTGATCTTCTGATCTGATACCGGAGTCCAACCACTATCATAGAATCTAAAAGCATAATTTTCTGTTTCACCTCCTATAGTCACAATAATTGGGTCGCCTCCATGCAACTGATCTGGTAGTTTTCCCTTGTAGAAGCATCGTACAGCATCTCCTTCTGTTTTCTCCATATATGTGAAACCAAGTGCATTCAGAATATTCTCCACCGGATCCACTATATCATCGCCATCCAGGGCTTTATGGACCTCAACGACTAGGAACGGGTCATGACGATTCACGACAAAACCAAGTCCTTCGCCTTCTCCGTTTTCCACAGATTGTTTTGCTTCTTCAAATGAGTTCAGCGCCCCTGAATCGATATTCCGAGAATCTGTAGGATCATGCCCGAACTGAGGGTTCTTTTTGTTCATATGTATTATTCCGTATCAAGATATTTGTGCTGTCATTACCTATATTTCAGGGTTTTCAAATTGGGGTATTGATTTTACAGGTTTGAACGCCTATCAATTATTCCCGGAACTTCAATCATAAGAAGAGATCAAATACTCTCTCATTCGATTGGTGGACGAAGATCCCTCCATCGCAAGTCTACTTCCTGACCAGAATCTAACTCGACTCGATAAATTTTCGAATCCCGTCCATCACCTGTGGTTTCTCCAGCACTATCTCTAATAATCGCGATGATTTCCCCATGTTCTCCATGCAGTCGATCGTGGTCAGGATCACGTTCATCAGGGATATCAACCCGAACCCGGTCGCCGATCCCGAACTGGCTCATAAATAGACCATCTCCCTTCTTTCACATTTAGATACGGGATCAAATCTCATCTAAACATGATACCAATAGTACCGTACATTCATACCCGATTCTAAACAATTAGCAATCAATGACTGGCGCACCTCACGCAAGGCAATCGAATTCGTCTCTGCAGAATTCGATATCCATGTCTCTGAAGATGACATCGACGAAATTCTCGCAGTCTTAGATTCCTCCATTGACCGATTTATGGGCCAAATTGATGATAAAACATTAGACGAAATGCTTCGTGCAGACGCGGGGGATTACCAACTTGGGAATCCTTCACTCGAGATAATCTTCAACCTGAACCATATACACAGGATGCGCTGATCGGCCCGCTTCTCAGCTCTCTCGGGCTTCCGGACCGGCTTCCGACCTCGTCGGATTAAATTTCGAACGAATCAACTTATCTGGTAAGAAACCAAGTACTGAATAATTACTGAAAAGATTGTAGGTAATTCTGAAGAGAGCCGAGTCGATGTTCCCAGAAGACCTCGATGTCGTCACCGCGAAGTGTTTCTATCTGACTAGCTGGAATCCAACCAGCTAACGCAGCACCAACCCGGGCGTTCGGGAATCCAGATCTCCAGTCAGATTCCTTATTACGAATCTCTTTGATGCGTTTGTAGGAGTCAATTTTGACGCCTATTGCTTTCGCCTCAAGAAATAACATTTCCTCTTTTGCTGGTCGAGCTACGAAGTCGGCTTTTTGGTCGTCTCCCGGACCAGCGACTTTAGTTTCGCTGACGAACGAACTAGCGGGGATGTCATCGATATCAGAAATGGTACTACTTCGAGAAACACGCTGAAGTCCTGCTTCTTTCATTGCCTCAGCGACCTTTTCTTCCTGAATATCTTTTCGCCAGTTTCTATATCGCGTTTTAGCCTCGCTCTGAGCGATAATGTCGCAGGTCCAGTCTCGCGAGTAATCGATCCAGTCATCCACGTCAACATCGCGGTAGATCCAAGGGACCTTTCGTTCATCCATATTTGTCTGCATAAAGTCGGCCATCTGCTGTGCGATGTCTTTGTTAGGTGTCGATGGATCTTCGCCTTCGTAGTTAGTCGTTGATCCGACGCCGTTGAATTGCCCAAACTTCATCTGGCTAATCGGAGGCTTGACCAGATAGCGTAGAATTTTCACAACACGTGGCTCTTTGCGTATAATTTCGGCGTCGAAGTCTCGAAAGTTGTTGGTTTGGTCGGCTACGAAGTCATATAATTCCTTGTGCCTTTCAAGTTCGGTGTCGTAGAACTCACGAATTTGGTTCAGGAATATTTCTTCTTCGAGTTGCTGACTCTTCGTGACGAGATCTTCTATTGTTTCATCATCGGCTAGATCCATATCAACGCCAAAACTCCAAACTTAGGAAAACCTTTAGTAGAAGGAGTGTTCTTAGTATTCTATGAATATAGAGCACACAAATAGTGCTATGCACACGATGAACACAAATGATGAGGAAGATACATTGTGTGCCTTCCTCAAACTAATCGATAAAGAACTAATGCCGGACTACAAAAATATCAAAATCCGCGAAAATACCCACGAGCGGCTAAAAAGCCATGGAAACATGGGTGAGTCCTTCGACGACTTAATCAATCGTATTCTCGACGATTGGGAGGAACAGAAAGAAATGGAGGGGCACACCGAATGAGCGCGCCCACCATGCTGGAAGGAACCATCCAATCAGCTGGTGACGAAATCTATCAGCAGTTGACTCAGATTGTGGATTCGAGCATAGAAGATCGCGTCGAAGAATGGTGTAAATCACACGGTCTTTTGCGCCTTGACAATCCACTTCAGATTGTCGCTCGCCAAGCCGTTTTCAATGTACTTCTCAAAGCCACGTTACACGAACACTACCACCAACGTGGCCATCTACCAGAACTCGGATCTGATGCACGGCAGGCGTTAAATGATGCCGAGGAACTAACGGGCGACCCTGCATTCAAAGAATACATTCTTGACGAGGTGGCTTGGCTAAAAAAGGACGCACTCAACGATGTCCTCGCCGCTCGCAACCAATTGCAATTAACCGATGACCCCGCCGAGGAGATCGGTCGGATATTTGAGGGGATCACTCCACAAAAATCTCGACGTAAGTTGGGGCAATTCCGAACCCCAAAGACGATTGCTGACTTGATGGCCGATTGGCTAATCAAAAACGGTTCCGAAACTGTGTTAGACCCAGGGATGGGCGCATGTGCATTATCCGCGGCAGTATACCGAGAGAAACAGGAGAAAAAAGACGAACCGTCACTTTCCGACATTCACGGTATTGATCTGGATGAACTGGCGTTGGTTATGGGTGCGACAACGCTGACGTTGATGGACCACGGCAACCCGCACAGTCTCTGCGTCGGTGACTTTCTCGAACTCGAAGTAAATGATTTGGATGGTGAAGTAGATGCGGTAATTTCGAATCCACCGTATTCGCGGCACCACGAACTTTCAGAGGAATATAAGTCTCGGGTGAATTCCCAAGCGGAGCATGAACTCGGAAGGGACGTTAGCGCACTGTCACCGATGTACGCGTACTTCTACTACCACGCTGCACAGTTCCTCAAGCCGGGCGGGCGGATGTCGTTTATCACCCCTTCGGAATACCTTGAAACCAGCTATGGCGAGTCGCTAAAGCAGTTCCTTCTTGACGAATTCGATATTAATGCGTTGGTGCTGTTCGACCGCAACGACGATTCAAAGTTCGAGGAGGCAATGACGACCAGCCTCGTCAGCTTCTTGGAAAAAACGAAAGGGACCGACGACAACGAGTTGACACGAATCGTACGTGTCGATGGAAATCCAAGTGAAGAAGAATTGCTCGCTGCCGTAACTGGTGATGTAGAGGGCGAAACAGAATGGGGGTTCGTGAACGCCGTCCGACAGTCCGAACTTGAGTCAGAGGAGAAGTGGACAGTGTTATTCGATCCGGTAGACATCGACACCAGCGAGTTGACGCCACTGTCAGAACTTGCCACGGTGAATCGCGGGATAGCTACCGGGAAGAATGAATATTTTTGTCTTACTCAGAGCGAGGTTGATGAATGGGGTATTGACGAACAATATCTCTCGAAAATCATTCGCAATTCGCGGAGTGTTCCGGGCTACGATTACACCGACGAGGATTGGCAGGAAGAACGTGATGCTGGCCGTGAAGTCTGGTTGCTGTATCATATCACCGAACTCAATGCCAACACAATCAGTCAATCGATACCGGATGCAGCGTCAGGGAATGAAACACTAACTGCATATTCTAGTGATGAGTCTGAAAATGTGGAAGTGAAAAATCCAGGTTTAGTAGAGTACCTCCAGTTTGGTATGTCCGATGAGATAGAGGCTCACGATGGTTATCTTGCACGCAACCGAAATCCATGGTTTGTCGTTGATCGGCGCGATCCCCCACCGATTGTTCTGACCTACATGAGTCGGAATGGTACTAGGTTCATCCGAAACGAGACAAATGCGAGAAACCTGTCGAATCTCCACGGAATGTATATTGATGTCGAAATGGATGAAACACAGCTGAAGGCGTTGTTGGCATATCTGAACAGTGAATTCGCCAGTAAGGTGGTCAGGAGGTCTGGACGGACATATTCTTCGGGAATGGACAAGATTGAACCTAACGAGATGGAAGGCGTACCGGTTCTGGATCCTCGCGGCCTGAATAACGAGACGGTTGGAGAACTCGCGGCGCTTTTTGATGAGTTACGAGAGGCTGCACGCGATGATGCATTGAGCACTGCTGAGGTAGTTTTAGAAATAGATAAACTCCTCCAGGAGGTATTCGATAAATGACTGACGCAGTGCAAGGGACCATTGAACGGCCTAAGATAGATGGACCGGGCGATACGCAAGGTGCTTTGTTCCCAACGCAGCCAAATGGAATTGAATTTCTCCGCGAAAATAATGCATGGGGGTTTGTGACAATAGCACAGGAACCAGAATTCGTAGCGATGTACGTTTCCGGGTCCGAAAACGCGGTCCAGTATTTCGCTCGTGTGAAGGACATCGTGGAAGCGGAAGACGCCGAGTTGGCGCGCCCTATAGAGGATTACCAAAAGTTCGAACCCGGAAAGAAAGTCATCAGGTTTCAGCCACGAAGTCTATTTGAACTTGAGGACCCCATCCCTTACCGTAACCGAACGCCGTACTCGCTGCGATACATCAAACTCGGTGATTTCCGGAAAGCGAGTGGAACTGACGACCTCTTCTAATGTAGGGCGTTTACTTGATCTTTGCCACCCAATCGTTCAAGTAACACAGGCATAATGTCCATATTATCGGGTTAACCACGCAAGTGGTCCCATCTCCAGAAAGCATTACAACGAACAGGCTATCGACCGCGGCTACGGGATGTTTCACTGGGACAATATCGCGTCACTCAACCCTGACGATTACAGCGAGGAGACCTCGAAGGCGCAACGAGAAATTAGGAAGTTAAGCGAGATAGTGAAAACGGCCAGACTGCGGTGACCTTTTACAACCCACTCAGTCGAATCACTATCGGCAAGGCAGAGGGTGTCTTCATCATTCCTGCGACCGACTCGGCACTACAGAGATCCAATAGAGGTAGAGCCGTACGGAACAGCCGACGTTGATACAGACGAATACAAGTGGATATTCAAAGGCGTCAAATTCGACGAAGAGACAACTGTCTAGGTCTCTCCAACTGATGCACCACCTTTGTTCGACACAGACCTGCACCCACCACATTGGTCGGCTTGTGACTGGAACCAAATTGACGAGGAGATAGTCGAAGCCGCGTATCGAGGTGAACCCATCCCATACGTTGCTTCCAGTTTGACGCCCACTCAGGTTGAGGTCTGTGCAGAAGAGTACCTCCGGTCAATGTTCCCGTCGTTCCGACGAACTTCGACTCTCGGGGACGAACAAAAGGACGTAGACGTTATTGGTCACATAGGCCCAAATCATGGCCCAGTATTAATTGCCGAAATGACTGGAGGTAGTACTTCCAACGCAATAGACCGGGTTGAGAGGTTGAATAAGTACCGCGACCGTGCTAACCATCTGTATCTGTTTGCGCCTACCGACAGCCGCCCGGATTCAGTGCCCGAAACTATAGACTTCGTATCGCTTGAAGACGTATTCGACCATCTCGACGGAATCAGCGAACGGAATCGATGCTAGTGAGATGCTGATGCATTCTTCAGACAAAGTAGAGCAGTACCTATTCTCTCCAGCAGGAGCCAGTAGACTTCGTCGTTTGAGGTCGTGATGCAGTAGTGCGCATCATAAAAGTACAGAAACCGCCTGTGTCCGTATTGCGCTGGGAAACGGTTGTCAGGTCGAAAATGGTCTACTCGAAACTAAGCGTAAGGCCGAAGACACCTAACTCACGATTGATGGCAAAATGAAGTCCCATCTTGACGAGGACGGGGACGATTATGGGTACTGCCTGTTCCGGTTTACCAGTGAGAGATAGCATAATCCTAACAGGGAGAGCCTACTGTCCGAAGTGGATACCAGAGCTACCGATGCCTATCAGCGTTATTTACCCATGCGAGGCGTGCATGATTAACCCCTTCTGACAGCAGTCCGGAGCAGTGGATATAAATCCAGAACAGAAGCCTTCGCGCAATTTGCTATTGTGAACGCCGTATCAATCTCTTAGTTCGAGCTTTCAACCCAAGCGAATTACTCGATAACAGTCTTTCTTGTAAGTGAATAGCAAATCGGCGGACGTTTTTTGGCAACTCCTTATCTACATAGCACTAAGATTTCCGGAATGAAACAAGAACACCTCGTCGATGAAGATATCGACCCCGTCTACTTCTACTACAAAGAGATTCAATCAGATGGGCTCAATAGTTGGACACTTGAAAGCACAGAACGTGTCCGCAATATATACGATGTCATCGAAGGTCTCGACCGCCAGACATCTGTCCATACACTTGAAGAACTTGAAATTGATGAAAACCCACAGATGTTTGTGGATAAACTTCTGGACGCCTATCCCGATCACGACGATGCTTTCTGCACATCACTTATTAACGATTTCAGTGACAGTATGAATACCCGTGCTCGTGAACCAGGGAAATATGCAGTCCTCATACTCTACGATGATTCACTCGCTCTTTGTCACACCGACTCGGAAGAAATGACAATTACCAAGGATGCCGAAGTCCTCGAAAGATTACTTGACTCCGATAATGTCGATAAATACGCTCGATTCCGTCAGATAAATAGCGGTATAGAAGTTTTACAGTTCGAGCGTAGCGTTTCAAAATCTTTTTCAGAGTTCCTTGGACTCAATCCTGAAGAGATTGCCTATGAAGAAGCAGGAGACATCAAAATTTTCACCGAGATAGACGACTCGACGGTTCGCTTCGAGTTCGGCCGAAAGGAGTTCGAGCAGAAGTTTATCTTCAACGAGAATTACGATCTGTTTACAGAAATTCTTGAAACCCCCAACGATCAGTACCGGATAAATCACATAAAGATGGGGCGCCGACTCTATAATACGGTAGACGAGTTTCTACAACAGTTCTACGCACTTTATTATGATCTTAACACACTGAAAAATCAATACTCAACACTTGCCGAGTCGATGACGCCGCACACAACTAAAGTGGTTGACCACGAGGATAAGGTAACCACTGGCGGTCCAAATGGACCAACAAAGTTAGTGAAGGGTAGCGACTCTAAATTCAAGATTATTTTTGCAGACAAGAATATTGTACTTTCAGCAGGGTGGCGACTACAACTTTCGAAGAAGTTGCGCTCGGGTGAAACGGTCCGATTGCACCACGTGGGGAATGACTTCGTCGAAGAGCCTCTACAAATCGGGTCTTTCGAGGTCTACAATCCCCTTGATATTGACGAGGAGAGTTTAAATAAACTCTATCGCGTTACCCAGGAAGCTCGGACTGGGGAACACCTTTCTAACATTATCTACTCTGTGATGTTCCACACGCTATCTGAGTGGAGTCCAAGTCCGATAAGCCACTTCTTCGACCAGATGACGAAACGTTTCGAAGATGAACTCTCTGCTGAAGGAATGATCCTCCGGGATGAGGATGGGCTTATGGAGTTGAAATCACGAGACTGGCTGGCAAGTATCGATAACGACGAAGAAGCAGCTGAAAAGATATCTGAAGAGTTGCAGTCGGACTCAAAGCTCTTACTTATTGGTGTGGATGAAGAGGAGCAACGAATCCGTCCATTAAGTCGTAGTAGGTGGGATTCGGAGAGGAACAAACGGATTAGTGACTCCTTGCAGGAAATGAATGGAAATCATGACTCGATTCAATTGTCTTCGTTGCAAATGGGAGGTGGTAATTGTTTACTGTTTGTATATTCAGTTCGGGGTAACCAAACATTTGACCTGGATATGGTTGGTCCGTGATAAGGTCCATCGAAGAAGGTTGGCAGTTCGCATGTTTTTCCTACCTATTTCTAAGAACACACTATTAAAAATCCCTTTTAGAGCCCGACCAAATTGATGACAGTTGAAATTAATTCCTATGGGGGGCCAAAGGTGATATATTCCAGGAAAACGGCTTTGAAACCCGGCCTATTGTCCTTGAGCAATATCGATTCGGCTGAATATTTCACCAATCATACAGTCTTGTGAGAATGAGAAGAAAGCGATAGGTGGACTAAAGGGATACCGCCTTCACTACCATATTAGTTAGATGCGTATCGTAAGTACAATGGGTAGCGGATCATTGGGAAGAGAGCTAGATCTTTCCGCGGTAGTCGAGGCCTTATCCAGCGAATTTGATGTTGATGCAGATTTTCATCGTAATTCTATGGCGACGATTCGTTTTGAGGAAGATGGTCCAGCTCTTACGATATACCGGACAGGATCCTTCCAGATTAGAGGTACCCAAACGCGGGAGGACTTGTTTGAATCCAAAGACCGCCTTCTTGACGCGTTCCAGGAAATTGAGTTAGATATGGAAGATGTCTCATTTCGGCAGAACAATGCTGTCTACTTGGACGATTTTGAAACCACTATTCAGTTAGGGTCCTTGGCTATCCACCTTGGCCTTGAGAAGGTAGAGTATGAACCAGAACAATTCCCAGGAGTGATTTACAGGCCTCCAGATATTGGAACGGTTATGCTGGTGTTCAATAGTGGGAAAACCATAATCAGTGGCACTACCAACAAGGGGATCGCTCAGAAATCTTCCGATCACCTAAGACATGAAATCCAAAGCCTGAGTTAAAGCCGATAGACCAACACAACAATTATCAAATCATCGCCCACACTACAGTGTATGGCTATCGCGGGAAATTCTAACGAAGAACTTGAAAAAAAACTCTGGGAAACCGCAGAAAAATTACGAGGACCGGTCGATCCCTCCGAATACAAAGACTTCGCTCTCGGCCTACTTTTCCTCAAGAGTATGTCAGAGTCCTTCGAGGCCCGTAAAAAGAAACTCAAAGAGAAAACTCGTGATCCCGATTCCCGATACTACACCGAAGACGAACATGAACGAAAATATATTCTCACAGATAAGGACGAATACAAAAGCCAGAACGTCTTCTACCTCCCTAAAGAGGCCCGGTGGCAGTACTTTGTCGACAATGCTACCGACCCCCAAATCGGAAAGAAAATCGATGACGCAATGCGAGCAATCGAAAAAGAGAATCCTCGCCTGAAGGGAATTCTACCCAAAGGATACTCTCGATCTTCACTTGCTAGTAACGGTTCTGACGCATTAGAAGGTCTGATCAACCTCTTTGCCGATATTGAGGTGGAGAACGGGGACCAGGACGAGGATATCTTCGGCCGCATCTACGAATACTTCATTAAGCAGTTCGCAATGGAAGGCGGCCAAAAAGGAGGAGAGTTCTACACTCCAAAGAGCGTCGTCGAACTAATGGTTGAAATCCTGGAACCGTATGAAGGCCGGATTTTCGACCCATTTAGCGGGTCAGGAGGAATGTTCGTCCAAAGCCAGAAATTTATCGAAAGCCACGGCGGAGACACCGACAAGATCTCAATCTACGGCCAGGAGATCAAGGAAAGCACTCTCCAGATCTCCAAGATGAACCTCTATCTTAGAGGCCTCGACGGAAATATTAAACAAGGAGATAGCATTCTCAATGACCAGCACAAAGGGCTCAAAGCAGATTACATTCTCACCAATCCACCATTCAATATGAGCGAATGGGGTTCAGATCAAATAGCGGACGACGATCCCCGCTTCAAATACGGGATGCCTCCATCCAATGACGCCAACTACGCCTTCATCCAGCATATGATTCACCATCTTGACGATACAGGGATGGCAGCTACAGTTATGGCAAATGGGGCAATGTCTGTTCAAAACAAAGCAGGAGCGATTCGGGAAGGTATCATTGAAGATGACTTATTAGATATGGTCATCGGCCTCCCAAAAGAACTGTTCTACACTACAAGTATTCCAGCCTGTATATTTGTATTCAGCAATGGCAAAACCAATGATAAGTATCGCGATAGAAGCGAAGAAACCCTGTTTATTGATGCCAGGGAGGAGTATGAGAGTCTCAACCGTACACAGAATACCCTCTCAGAAGAAAATATTAACAATATTGTTGAAAAAGTTAGGGCCTATAGAGGCGAAGATGGATACGGTGAATACGAGGACGAGAGAGGGTTCTGCAAAGTAGCCAACATTGAAGATATCGAAGAAAATCGGCACATTATCACGCCAGGTCGATATGTGGGTGTCAAAAAACAGAAGGGTGAGGATGAACCTTACGAAGTAAAGATGGAAAGCCTATCTGCTGAACTCAGAGAGAACTTCCAAAAATCAAACGAATTACAGAAACAGATTAAGAAGAACTTGGAGGTGCTGGGATTTTGACCACCGAGCAAAGCAAATTAAATGGTGATGAAAAAGTTATTAGTGAGCCCCCAGAATGGTCAAAAAAGAAACTTGATGAGGTTGCATCCATCAATCTTGGGCAATCGCCTAAAGGAGAGTACTACAATAAAGATGGGAATGGTCCACATTTCATTCAGGGGAGTAAAAACTTCGGAAATAAATACCCAAAATTGGATCGGTTTTGTTCGAAGCCAAAGAGACAGGCAGATGAAGGGGATGTTTTGATTAGCGTTCGAGCTCCTGTGGGGCCTGTAAATATAGCTCCGGAAAAGATTTGTATCGGAAGGGGAGTGACCGCCCTCAAAATGTATGAGGGTCCAAATGATTATCTATATTACTTCTTAAAGTACTTCGAGGATATGTGGTCACAGTATGCTGATGGAACGACTTTTAATTCCATAACTAAGTCCGATCTTCAAAATTTAGAGATTCCATATCCGCCGTTAAAAGAGAGAAACAATATCGCATATATATTAAACAGGATTGATGACAAGATAGAAGTCAACAATCAAATCAATGATATTATTGAGGAGATGGCTCAAATTTTGTTTAGGTCATGGTTTGTTGAATTTGAACCCTACGCGAATTTCAAGGATTCTGAAATTGGTAAGGTCCCCGACAGTTTTGAGGTGAATTTACTAGAGGATGTTCTATCTTTCCAGAGAGGCTATTCGTATAGTGGTGACGAACTTATTGACGAAGAATCTGATAAGGATGTTTTAGAGGGTTATCCAATGGTAAATCTGGGTAATATAAGCCCAGGTGGCGGATATCGTCCAGAAAAAATCAAGTATTGTGAGGGTGTGCCTAAAGATCGATATTTAGTGGAGCCAGGGGACTTAGTGATTTCACATACCGACATGACACAGGATCAAGACATTCTAGGCTCACCAGTGATTGTTCCAAATTTAGATCAGGAACCACTCCTGTTTTCACATCACTTGTATGCAATTAGGGAAGTGGATTTACCTAAGGAATACCTCTACTACTATTTCTTATCCCGTTATTTCAAACCTAAAGCCGAAAGCTTCGCTTCTGGCACTACAGTTCTCAGCTTTTCGTCTAAGATTGGTTTAGATGTGTATATTCCAATCCCCCCAGAAGAGGATTTAAAAAGGTTTGTTGATGTAGCACGACCGATATTCGAGGTAAAGGAAAACATTCGACAAGAAAACGACAATCTCACCGACCTCAGAAATACTTTGCTTCCACAACTACTGACGGGAGAAGTCAGGGTTAATGACATTAGTCTTGATGGTTTAGAGGTTGATAGTGGGGTTTGATTGGTTATGTCATTGAATGAGATGGAGTTGTCGGAAAAACCGGCAATACAAGCTTTCCAGAACCTCGGATATGAATACAAGCCTGGTACTGAATTGGGGCCAAACAGCGAAAATCCGGAACGAGATTCTCCATCTGATGTAGTGCTTCGAGACCGTCTTGAGGAGAAACTCCGCGAGTTCAATCCATCTCTACCGGACGAAACTATCGAAGATGCCATCTCCCAACTGCTCGGCTACAACTCTACTCGCCTCCTAAAGAATAATAAGAACTTCCACGAAAACTTGACCAACGGCATTCAGGTCGAATACAAAGTGGATGGTGAGCGGAGAGGCGACTTCGTAGACGTAATTGACTTTGAGAATCCGGAGAATAACGATTTCTTGGTTTCAAACCAAGTTACCATCCAATTCGGTGATAAACCTAAGAGGCGTCCTGATATCATCGTCTTCATCAACGGGTTGCCTATCGGCGTTCTGGAGATGAAGAATCCGACCGACCCGAACGCTACAATCGGGAAGGCGTACAAGCAGGTTACAGACCGTTACATCAACGATATTCCCGACCTCTTCCATTACAACGAGCTAATCGGGATAATGGATCTGAGTAACGCCAGACTCGGTTGTCTTAGTGCTGGCTGGGAGTGGTTCTCCCCGTGGAGATACATCGATAACGAAGAGGATATGACGGGGGAGTATCCTCCGTCAGAGGTTTTGATTAGAGGTGCTTTCCATCCGGAGAGAGTTCTAGATCTTATCAGAAATTTTGTTTTGTACTCGGATGAAGGCGGTGATTTGAGTAAGAAGCTAGCTGCTTACCACCAGTTTTACGCAGTTAACAACGCTGTAGAGAATAGCAAGGTAACCGTTCCAAACCCGGATGATAATCGGATCGGTGTTGTTTGGCATACTCAGGGCTCTGGTAAATCCTTGTCAATGGTTTTCTATGCGCATAAGATCCGGCAGACAAAGGAAGCACGGAATCCGACTCTTGTTTTCCTGACTGACCGCAACGATCTTGACGAGCAGCTATTCAAGGAGTTCCAGAAGCATGGTTTGCCGGCGGAGTGGGCGGATGATGATAACCGGATTGAGTTACGGGAACGTCTAGATCGGGAGTCAGGAGGTATCGTCTTTGCTACAGTTCAGAAATTCCAAACCACAGATAATGAAGCGATCTATCCTGAAGTGAATGATCGTCAGAACATGATTGTCGTTGCGGATGAGGCACACCGAACCCAGTACAAAGAGTTGGCAGCTAACGTTCGGAGAGCTTTACCTAACGCCTCTTACCTGGGATTTACGGCTACGCCTATCGAAAAAGAGGACCGTTCAACGACAAACACATTTGGGGGCTACATCAGCCAGTATACTATTGATCAGTCGCAAAAAGACGGTTCAACAGTTCCAATATATTACGAAAGCCGACTTGCTAAACTTCAAATCAACGATCCTCGGATCGGTGAGCATTTTCAGGAGTTGATGGAGTCGAAGTCGGATGACTTGAAGGACGAGATGACTAAGAGGTGGACCAGTCTCCGCAGAATCATCGAGAACAGTGATGAACGTACCCGGCAGATCGCGGAAGACATTGTTGAACACTTTAACAATAGGGAGCTTGAGGGTAAAGGGATGGTCGTCACTATTAGCCGAGAGGCAGCGGTAAATTACAAAGAGGCCATCGAGGAAATTCCCAAAGCCCCGGAAGTAGAAGTCGTTATCTCTGGTTCGGAAGACTACATCGACGATCCTGAGGACAATGAGAAGTTGAAGCGCAGGTTCAAAGATGAGGATGATCCGCTCAAACTGGCTGTTGTCTGCGATAAATGGTTGACCGGCTTCGATGTCCCTCATCTTCATACAATGTATATGGATAAGCCGATGAAGAATCATAATCTGCTTCAGGCAATCGGCAGGGTCAACCGGGTTTACAAGGACAAGCCCGGCGGCCTGATCGTTGACTACATGGGTATTGCTGAGAACTTGAAGCAGGCTCTGGACAAGTACACGACCGAGATCCAGGAGACCGCGATGCTAGACCTTGATGAAGCGGTTGAGGTTATGCATCAGAAGCACGAAAAAGTGGCCAGTTTCTTCGGCCAAGTCGACTACAGTGACTGGCCTAGCCTAGAACAATTAGAACGCCAACGCTTGATTCACAAGGCCCAGAATGAGGTTTTAGTTACTGAGGAGCGTGAGCAGAAGTTCAAGGAAGCGATGAAGGAGTTGAAGAAGGCGTTCTCGCTTGTTTCTCCGCATCCAGCCTCTAATGAAATCCGGCAGGATATGGTGTTCTTCGAGGGTGTTCTTGATAGTATCAAAAAAATGGAGGGCCCTGTGGGCGACGAAGACGTGGAAGAGCTTGATTCTGCAATGAAGGAACTAGTTGCAGACGGTGTCGGTATTGAGGATATGGTTGAACTTTCTGGGTTTGATACATGGGAAGAGGAAAAGCCAATACTCGGGGACAAGTTTATGTCCAATGTTGAGGAGGTTCAGTTTGAGAATTTGCAGGTGAAGATGCTTGAGCAATTGATTCGGAACGAAATTTCTACGCGGAAGAAAGGCAACTTGGCTAAGTACGAATCGTTCGAGGAGGAATTAGAGGAAACCATCGAGGATTACAATAACGATTTCCTTTCTACGCAAGATGTCATCGAGGAGCTCAAGGGATACGCTGAAGAAATACAGGAAACGGATGATCGACAAGATCACCTGAACCTGACCGATGAAGAATTAGCCTTCTACGATGCCATCTCTGCAAATACGGATGTCGAAATTAAAGAAGAGACCCTGAAGAACGTTGCCAGGGAACTAAAGCAGAATCTGAAGGATAGCACCGAGGTTGACTGGACCAACCGAGAAAAAATCCGAGCCGAGATCAAGACAGAAGTAAAGGCTGTTCTCCGGAATAACGGTCTCAGTCTATACAAGCATGAAGAATTGGTTGATCCTATTGTGGCCCAAGCCGAAGCTTTCTATGGAGGAGCCGCAGCATAAAGTCCTGAATAAATAGGGCACTGAACTTAATTTCTGAATTAAAACTAGTTTAGTAAAATCCGGCTCGGTTTAATTTTTAAAAATTTTTCACATTATATAAACCCATGAATTTGATTAAAAACTTAAGTTTTCACTCACTTACAGGGCGTAGATCACGCCACCGAAAGTGATTACTTTCCCCTTTCTCCAACTTAATTTCGTACAAGTAACCGTCTCGTTCGTCACCCGTTTCTAGGTCGGCGTCGTCTTCGATGATTTCAGTTACTTTCCCAAAACGGCCATGGTATCTATCGAAATCTGGATCTCGCTGATCGGGTATATCAATCCGTACTTTGTCACCTGGTTCGAACACTTTCATATATGAACCCTTTTTCAATTGACTAGTTCTCTATCTCGTCCGTTGGATACCAAGAACGGTTTTCCAAACGGACTTTCTCCTGACTCCGGAGATTCTGAAGCGCGGATTGGACATTCTCTCGTTCATCACCCCATTCATCGATCCAACCGATTGCAGTCCCCTCATTTTGCCCGACTGCCCGATGAATCGCCCGCAAGGAACTTCCTGGGTTTTCCTTTACTGCTTTCATAACTATCTCCTCATCGACGGTCGGTTCCGGAGTGGATGAACTATCGAATAGATCGTCGGTTGTTTCGGCCTGTTTCAGTTTGCCAAGCGTGGTATAACGTAAACTCTGTGGATACTTTGACTCGTAGGGAATTGGATCTTCAAGTTCGTAAAGTGAACCTGGTTCAAAGGTGACGACCATTTTGTCTTCTGCTATACTCGACCGGTCAACATATTCCAATGGATCGCGTTGTAAGTCCGCTTCGTGAGGGTCAACGACATCCTCAACCTTGGCGAAGTATTTGACCTGTTTTTCTTCTCGGGTAACGTACATTGCGACGTAATCAAACCGGCTGCCAACTCGCACATATCCCCATGCATTATTCTCTTTCAGAAAGGTCAAGCCTGACTTCTTCACCGGGAACACCGCTACCTTTGCATTTTCATCTCCAGCAATTTCGGACCGAGTAATTTTTCCTGCAATCTTGTTTTCGCGAGCTGGAACATCGGTCTTGACCTCATCATCCGGTCGATGCTCACCCTCCCGACCCGAATCAATTTCATTGTCAATATCTTCAATGAGTCGGTCAATCATTTCTTTGGCCTGTGGTTCTGCCATGGAAGAGATTGCTTCAGAAACCCAGTCCGTCAACAATTCATTGATTGATACAGATATTTCGTCTTTTTCGGTTTCAAGCGTATAACGGGCTTCACGCAGTTTGTTAATCTTCTCCAGGTAATCTTTGGAGTCGCCGGATTCGATGGCTTCTTTTGTGAACGCCCGAAGGACTGGCAGTTTTTTAGGTAGCTCTTCTAACTGCGTTTTCCCAACCCTCGATACAGAAACGTCTGAGGAATTCACTCGTCGTTGGAAGAATCTGTATTCTTTCCCGTTGGTGAGGATTCCATAATTCACGTTAGCATTCGTCATGTAGGAATCGATCTGGTTTTCATGACTTTCTGTAAGGGTTGTATCGGCTCCTTTTGCTTCCATAAATGCAACCGGGGCTGCATCCAATACGAGAGCATAATCGACTTTGTAAGTTTGTCTGAATGCATCGATAGAAAACTCCAATTGAGTATTCATTGGGATGTCCCAGCCGAGCAGTTCAAGGAAATTACGTAGAATAGCGGCCTTTGTATTGGCCTCATCCATTTGCGGTGACGAGTCAAGTATAGTCTCCGACTGGTCTACAAAATCTTGAACGGCCTCGATATCCATGTTATCTGGTAAGGTGACCTCGAAATCATATTAATCCATGGGGACGACGCAATCGGTTACTATACCCTTTGTATTGTACATGAGAGTGCTAGGAAACTACATGGACCCCAACCAACCCGCCGGGGATTGGTTCATCAGCTAATTCGACTGAATATAATTTGATTGTGAACTTTAACAAAACAAATAAGTTGAACCCATATACCGATACCTGCTTTCCTAATCTGAACCAGTCATTATAGTCACGGACATAGATAATTCGAGATTTCGGGAGGAGATATGGTCTGAAAGGAGGCTTTCAACATCTCTTTGAGTTCGTCAAGGCTTTTGATGAGGCGGTAGTTGAACCACGAATTGAGTTGATTCCAGCACCCTTCAACTGGATTCAAATCCGGCTCCTGCGAGGTATTCACGTATTTTCATTGGTTAGACTTCTACATACCAGCATCATATATCCCCGCCTTGGCCGTTAAGGTCAGCTATCGTAGGTTCCCTAAGGACCGGCGTTCTCATTCCCGAGCCGCGTCCGTAGTCCCGAGGTCGAGCGTCGCCGCACGGTGGGATACGAACGGGAGAACCTAGTCGTAGTCCGGGAGCATGGAAAGGGCCAGCGCGAGGATCACGGCGCCGGCGCCCGTCGATTCAAACCCGAGGCCGACGACGGTCAAGATTGGGGCGTAGCCGACGAGTGCACCGCCGAGGTGTCCCTTCCGGTTATGGTTCTACTCCTCAATGCCGATCCGATAGCCTCGAGCGCTTTTGTCGTACTCGGCCGCCTCGTTGAGGACCGGCCGGACGTTCTTGCGATACCATGTTCTTGGGTTTTGGTTCTTGACCGGGTACTTGGGGTATAGCTCCTTTTTGGCTTCTTGTTTCGACACCGTCCCGTGCTTCTCGGCGTACTCCAGAACCGCCCGAGCCGCCGCCTTTCGGTCCTCAAGGCGATCGGGGGGGTCGTCCCACCCTTCGGCGACCTTTTCGACGACGTCGGCGATCTTCTCGGGAGCGTCCCGATTGTCCGGCGTGCTGTCGCGAGGTGTCTCTGCCGTTGGTTCCGGGTCCGATCGGCTGGGCGTTCGGTCGACCGGCTCCTCGCGCCGCTCTCGGCTGCTGTCGTCGACGTCAATTGGGACCCACCAAACCCGGCCCCTTGCCCCAACCTTGCGGGTTTCGAGCTCCTCGCGTTCGACGAGGATGTTTAGCTTATTGTGTGCCGTTCGCCTCGCGATCCCGAGCTCGTCGACGATGTCGCCAGCCGTGAGGGGGCGGGCCCGGTCCTCGCGATCGGTGAACGCCTGGAGAATCTCCTCCGCCGGGATCCGGTCACTATACCGGCCTTGACCGTTTCGGTTGCGTCCCATGCATACAACCTGAACACACAAGGGCAAAACCTTTGCCGTTGAAAGGTCGCCTTGTGTGTAAACTCCGGTATTAAACCTTATTGCCCGGCTTATCACCTTTGCCTTTGTATATATAGGCAAGAACAACGGGCTCCTCGGGGCGTGTTGAAATGCCCGCGTGTTTGGAACACCCGAGCCGGTCTTTCGGGAGCGAAAGACCATGCAAACCCACGAAACCGAAACCTAAGAAGGAACCGAACCGAACGGGATCATTGAAGCCACCGACGAGGGCGAGGTCCTCGACGAGGGGGAGAGCGGGTACTCATACCACTACGAGCCACCGAGCCAGGGCGGCACCCTATACGTCCGCTGTGAGTACTGTGGCGTCGAAGGTGTCCCCACGAAACCCGAGCGCCTCTCCCACCGAGCCGGGTGTCCGAACGCCCACGAATAGGCCGGGGTCGCCGTCCAGTTCTCCCCCGTTTTTCTAAACCTGCGCCCTATTATCGCCTATTTTTTCGTCGAATAACCTCGGGTGTAACCGATTGAAAGCCACCCGATCGGCCGCCTTCTTGCGGTTCGTTGGGGTGGCATATATTCCCGGTTAGGTCGTTAAACTAAGGTTTGGTAGTGTTCCACCTCCCAAACCTGTGTTACCTCACTTCCCCCAATTGTGTATAGCGATATATGGTTTATTACTTCAGAACATTATATACTCCCAAACCACTCAAATTACGGAGTCCCTACATGGACTCCATAGTTTTAAATAATCTCAATGTCTCAATAGGAAACGCCTATCCAATGAAAACCACCATCTTAGAACCACTCACCCCCACAGTTTTCGCTTTGTCAGCGGAGAATCGCCATGCCAATCGTTCAGACCCAATTCTCAGGACTCACACCCACCCGCAGAGCCACCATGCCACGTAACGAAATCAGATGGGCAGCTCAAGACCTCGGTTCACTCGAGGATCTGTATTGGGATCACATCGCTCCGGGCCTCAGAGCCGAAGATATCGACGTTCATAAACCACATGCCACTATACTAACTCAGCGGTATCCCGGTCTGGATTATGCCCTTCGCGAAAAGCACGATCTGACGGTTGGAGAGTTCCTCAAAACCGTGGTCGGTCTTGAGGAAGAACCACCCGAAGACCCGATCCCTGAGAAGGTACGCACGGCCCTCGAGAATTATTTGGACCGGCCCAAATTAACCCATAGACGCTCCGACGCGACAGTAGAAACGATTCGCTCCCGGTTAGAACGCTATCTCAGAACCTACGTCGACGTGAACGACGACAATATTCTGGATAACCTTTCTGACCCCAGTGCAGAGGGTGGGGAGCAGGACCGGGTTATGGCCGTTTTCTATCGCCTCGAAGACGAGCTCGGGAGCGATCGGACGAAACGCAAGTATCTCAGCCGGGTTCAGCAGTTCTACAGCTGGCTTGAACGGAGAGGAAAAGCAGAATTCGACCCGACAACTGCGGTTCTGGACGAATTTGGCTGGGAATCTTCGCCATCAGATCCGATTCCCCTACAACCCGATCAGGTGGCCGGCCTTTACGGCGCTGCGTCTACGTCTTCCGAACGGGTGATGGTTGCCGCTCTCGCTGCGTGGGGCCTCCGAACAGGGGAAGTGGCACGCCTCAAATCCAATCAGATCATCCTCGATGAAGATCCACGAATCGAATTCGAATCCAGGAAGAACGGGCCGGGGTCGGTTTCCCTGATTTACGGGCTCGATCCGTTGGCCGATCGACTCGATCAACTAGTAGAGAACGGGGATAAGGATTGGAACGGCTTTTTGTTCCCAAGCAGTAGTTCCTCCTCGGGCCATGTGAGCCCCGACACGATTCGTAATCGATTCACGCGCCTCGCGAACGCCGCAGACGTCGATATGGACGGCGAGACGCCCACGCCCAAGATGGCCCGTCGATACTGGTACGAGGCCTACACGAGCGCCCAAGGCCGGCTCCTCGAGATCGTCGACGAATTCAAAGAGGACCAGGGGAGCACGAGTACCGACGTGATCACGTCCCACTACTTGAGCGAGGAGCGGAAACGCAAACTCAGACGGCAAGCGATGCGATCCGAACTGAAAGCGGCATTCGAAAGAGGATGACTAATTCCCCCTCAACACCTTTCAGCGGTCCGAAATAGCGGCCATGATATTCTCGAAACTCGGCTTTTCAACGTAGGTCCAGTCGGATCCCACCATTACCATTGGTGTCCCTTCGACTCCGTGATCTTCCCCGGTAGCAATCTCTTGATCGATCTCTTCGCAATATGACCTTTCCTCAAGCACGCTCCTCACATCCGATTCTGATGCAGACCCCAGCACGTCGAGAGCGGTATCGATCACCGCCTGTTCGGAATAGTCGCCCTGGTAATCGTATACGTCTGATTCAAACTTGGAAAACGCGACAGGGCCCGCCATTTCATACACATACCGACCAACGTTTGGAATCGCTCGCGACCAACGATCATCGACAGGTAATGGGAAATCGAAGTGCCGATAGAAGATATCTCCGTTCTCAGCTGCCGATTTGAGTGAAGGGCCTACTTCTTTTACAAAACTCTTGCAATGAGGGCAGGCATAGTCTGAAAACACACGCACGGTAGGCGCGTCCTCCTGCCCGATCGTAATCGGACCTGACTCCCTGGAATCATCGCAAGGAGCGTCGTTATTGAATAAACTATACCCAATCCCACCAGTTACGACAATGCCGCTCCCCAACGCAATTAGCTGTCGCCGACTTAGATCCATATCTGAACATTGCCCGTTTTATCATTTAAACCAACGGAAGAAATGGTCCCCCGGAGTGTTACGATCCCCGAACCTTGATTACACCCCTCTACATTGATGCAAATTGATGGCATGAGTCCATCCCCAGTTAACCGTGTGCTTATCGTCGACGACGAACCAGGGCTCGTTGATTTGTTCGACTTGTGGCTTACAGACGATTATAACACCGTTACTGCAACCACAGGAAAAACCGCCCTTGAAAAAATATCACCGTCAATCGATGCGGCTTTGCTCGACCGGGATTTGGTCACCATGAATGGGTCCGATCTAGCCACAGAGATCAGGGCTCTCGATCCGTATATCCCGATTGCATTTGTTTCAGGTGGGGAACCTGATGGCGATATCCTTGAAACGGGATTTGACGATTATCTCGTTAAGCCGATCGGGAAAAGCGACCTCCTCACGACCCTCAAGTTTTTTTTTAAAACACTGGTCTCTCTCGACGATCCATATCGAGACTACGCAAAAGTTCTCCGGCAGCAAGCCGTCATCAACGAAACCACAAATACAATCTCGAAATCCGAGACAACTGAACTGCGCTCAACCCTCCAGACATATCGTAAGGGGATCGACCAACTCCCACAGGAAGTAGGAATATTGCAACAAATCGGCGTTGTCTGACAATCGTAGAAACTGCAAGTTAAGTAGGACAACTACAGAATCCAAACCATGAATCCCCCCAACGACGGCGGCGATAACGATCCAACGCAAGGCTCGGAACCATCAACCAACGATTCTTCGCGATCGAGTTTCTGGGAAGACCCACCCGAATGGGCTGAAAAACTGAATGAAGAGGGTGCAGAGGTGGTGCCGGTGGGTGGGTCCCAGTCGGAAGCCCTGGCCTATATTACCCTCCGAAAGAACAACGAGATTGGCATTTCTCAGCGGGCAATGTACGAACACTTTGACGGTGTAAATACAGTCGCGATCGGCGTTCAGTCACCTTCTGGTGGCGGTGCAAAGAAACTCTACCTAATCCCGATTGATGACGACGAGGACGTCCCATTCGCAGCTGACGTTCGTGTATCTGATTCGGGGAGTGGCGCAATCCGTGTAGGGAAGCCCTACGAGCATTTCGACTTGCAACCGGAAGAAGCAGAACGGTATTCAGTCAAAAGGGACGAGGATCTCAATGCCGTTGTCGCAAATTTGAATACTTCTCCACTCAATAATTAAATTATTATCATAACTTAAATGGGATGTGCTAAACATCGGTTCCTAGCCCCCTAACCAAATTAACCTTGGTTGATACTGTCTCTTCTAACACCAATCTTTTACTTATCCAGATCAATTTATATCGATATGGTCGAAAACAACAACTCTCTGCTTTCCGTCTCTGTCACTAATTTAGGCGGGATTAATTCCTTGGAGACATCAATTCCGCCGGGGGTGACTGTGTTGAGTGGAAATAACGCCACCAACCGAACATCATTCCTCAGTGCGATTGCAACAGCACTTGGCGCTGAGGAAGCCGCAGCCACTCTCAAAACGGATGCCGACGAGGGCGAAGTCACAGTCACGTTCGATGATCAGACGGCGTCAAGAACGTTTACGCGCTCAAATGGCACCGTCA
Organism: Halodesulfurarchaeum sp. HSR-GB; assembly: GCF_031432215.1. NCBI lineage: Archaea > Methanobacteriati > Methanobacteriota > Halobacteria > Halobacteriales > Halobacteriaceae > Halodesulfurarchaeum > Halodesulfurarchaeum sp. HSR-GB. The sequence goes on from NZ_JAVKGN010000002.1 coordinate 152,658, forward strand.
GTATAGGCGGCGACCCCCTTTCTGAGGAATCTGAGGTTGTGGATACCTTCGTCTCGGTCTTTTCGACGAACCCGGCTCGCAAAGCAATCCGAGATGGTGGCGAAAACCTTCGCGAGGTCTTGATGCGAAATGTCGATACAGCCAGCATCAAACAGGAGGTCCGCTCGCTAAAGCAGCAGAAGAAAACTCTCGAATCCCAACTCGAAGATATTGAACGGGCCCAGGAAAAGCTCTCTCGCGAAGAGCAAAACCGGCAGGACCTCACAACCCAACTTGAGGAGGTGAACGGCGAAATCGAGGACGTCAAACAGGAGATCGAGAACTTCAAGGCGACCTCCGAAGAGATCGAGGCCGCCGAAGAACACATCGCTAACCTCGAGGACAAACGCGAAGACCTACGCCGTGTCAAAGACGATATCGACAACACCGAGGACACAATCGACTCACTCGAAGAAGAGCGCAAATCGATCAAACAGCAATTGGATAGCCTATCTGTCCCAGAGAATCGCGAAGAAGAACTCAAGGACGAACGGGAATCTCTCAAGTCCCAGATCAACACGATTCAAAACGCGATTGCAGAACTCAGCGACATCATCACTCACAACAGGTCCGTCCTTGACGAAGGCCAGATGTCTGTCTGGATGGATTCTGGAACCGTCACAGAGTCCCTAGATCCAAGCGGTGAGACGGTCGAATGTTGGACGTGTGGGAGTGAAGTGGACCGATCCGCCATCGATTCCCGGATCGATACGCTCGTTGAACTTCGGAAGCAGAAGAATGCCGAGCTCCAGGAACTACAAAGCACCTTAGAACAAGTCGAGGACGAATCGGCTGAAATCCGCGAAAAACGGAACAAACGGGATCGGCTTCAAAACGAACTAGACGATACAGAAGCCGCAATTGAATCCGAGAAGCGGTCCCTTGAAGACCTTGAATCGAAAGCCGATACGCTCCGGGATGAGGTTGATGAGCTACAAACCAAAGTTGCCGAAACAGAAGAACTGCGAGACAGCGACCTTCCAGATGCCTATGAGCGACTTAGTGAATTAGAACACGACAGGGGCCGAATTGAAACAAAACTCGAACGTACTGAATCGACGATCGAGGCCCTTGAAGAACAAATCAGTCAGAAAGAAGACGTCGAAGCCCAGATTACTGAAACGAAAGAGCGGCTTGAGGAAGCCCGTGGCCGGATCGATCGGATTGAACGGGATATTATCGAGAAGTTCAATTCCCAAATGGACGAACTACTCGGCCTCCTCGAGTACGAGAACATCACCCGCGTATGGCTCGAACGGCTTGTTCCGGAGACGTCAGAGGACTCCGAATTCGAACTCCACATCGTTCGCGAAGCAGAGGATGGATCGGCTTACGAAGACACCGTCGACACGCTTTCAGAATCCGAGCGTGAAGTGATCGGCATCACAACGGCCCTTTCAGGCTACCTTGTTCACGACGTGGCTGAGGAAATCCCGATCATCCTTTTCGATTCCGTCGAGGCGATTGACGCCGAACGGTTAGAGAAAGCCTTAGACCATATCGGTGATTTCGCCACGTATCTCGTAGTGGCCCTTCTCCCCGAGGATGCAGAATCGATCCGCCATCAAACTATAGGGGCCCCAGCGTTTAGTTAAAAACAATGCCCCAACTCAAATTGCAACGGTTGAAGGAAAAATATCAGATCCCGGGTCTTGATGCAGAGCTTCGGGAAGCCTACGTTATCGAGGACGATTCTCTACGTGATGTGGCCGATTACATCAATATTGAGATCACCCGCCAGTTCCTCGAAGGTGAGCCCTTCGAGAGTGAAATCGTCTATCGGGTGTATAACCACCCCGAGGATGTAGCCAAGCAGACTGAGGTCGGACTGAAAAAACGCATCCAGAATCACGGCATCGACATCGACGTACTGAAAGACAATTGGGTTGGCCACCTTGCAGTCAAATCTTATCTCAACAAGGTCCTCGATATCGACACCTCCCGGAATGTCGAGGACAAAGAGCCCGAAGAAGCCCTTTCCAAAATCAACGGCTTGGTTGATTACCAGGAATCGCTCATGAACCGCCACCTGGCCAAGGTTCGAGGATTCGATTACGATCAATGGGAATTGCATACTGACGTCCGCTTGATTAACTCGAATACGGGCGAATCGGTACGCCTTCAGGACCACTTCGCCGATCTGCAGGAGGAATTAGAAGAGGAATAACCCTCGCCGGGGGGTTGGGGTTTTTATTCGATGGCGCCGTATTTTCTATTACATGCACCGGAGTGGTCACGTAGGGATAGCCTTGCTTTTTGTGACACCGCTTGCCTTCATCGTCGCGACGGTCTATGGAATTGAAATCGGAATCGGGACGCTTGCCCTCGGAGTGAGTGCCAGTGATCTTCCCGATCGCGATCAACAGATTCCAGGACTTTCCCATCGCGGTTTCTCCCATACTGTCTGGGCCGCTTTGGTTGTGGCCGGCCTTGGTGGAATCGGCGGGTTCTTCCTTTCGACGAAGATGGCCTCGAGTCCACCGATCCCGATTCCAGGAATAGACACGCTTGTCAGTATCGGCCCTATTCTATTTGCAGGTTTGACGGCTCTGGCCATCCTTTTCGGGTATCTGAGCCATATCGTCGGAGACATTCTCACCGTGGGCTCGGCCTATTTTGGCATGGATATCAAGCCACTCTTCCCTCTCACAGAAGCATCGGTCCAGCTCGGTATCGCGAAGGCCGATTCGATGATGTGGAACTCCATCTTCTTCGTACTCGGGGTAGTCGCCACTGCGGGTGTCTTCGTTTTCAATTGAAACTCCCTTTTGATCGTAACTGCCATTCACAACCAGTCAATCCTTATGTGCCATTTGAGGCGATACCTCACCGGCTTTAGTTACATAAGGCCAACGCAACCCCTCAATTCTCACCCATCCCGTCCGACGGTTTTTAACTGAAGACGCTCAAGGTTTAGATGTAGCAATGGTCGACCGGAATCTCGATGAATTTGGATCTGATGCTCGCGGGCCCGAGGACCGCGTCACCGATGACGACTACCAGACGATCACTTGTCCCACTTGCGGGGAGACGTTCCCTCGCGTGCGTGAGGCCTGCCCCTACTGCGGTCACGAGCCCAGCAACGCCTCCTCGAGTGACAGCAATGCTTCCAGCTCGAGCCGCACTCACCCTGATGTAACGGTCTCGAATCCGGATTACTGGGGCGTGGGGGTCCTCGTTGACGCCCCTGTCAGGGATCTCGCGAGAAGGTTTGCTCAGATTGCGGTGAACAATGTCAAATCCGTCTCCGAGTCCAGGACCTCCAAGATTGGATATCGGAAGCCGAAAATTGACCTTTTCGATGACGTTACCGCCCCTCCGGTGGACCCTATCGGGAACGCAGATAACACGACGACCGCAATCCCGATCGGCGAAGGCGATAACGAGGTCCTCGACCTTCTCATCGATGCGACCGATTGGGGAACTCGAGAGTCGAGGCCTCACCTATTCACCGAATACGGCAACCCGATCGTCGATCGCGACCGGCTCGAAACCTATCTGGCCGAGGAAAACCCTCAATGGCTCATCTTGGGCTCCGCTCACGCCGGCCTCTATGAGCAGGATGGGAAGGTCTACGAGCGCGTCCAGGAGTGTGGCTACTGTGAGGAATCTACCCCTCACCAGTTCGTCGGTTGCGACGGTTCTCCCGACGTCGACAAGGGTAACGATCTCGAACCGGCTCCCGTTTGGGAGTGTGCAGAGTGTGGGAACTATCAGTTGGGCCCGGATCCGGAGCACCAGAATGCCGGCCCCACGAACGGCCCGCCGGGTGCCGCCCGCGAGGAGAAGCCTCCTCGCGAGCACGACCGTCCCGAAGAATCGTCCACACTAACGTGAAGACGTGGCCGGCTTAGTGAAGCACAAAAAACTAAGTACGTCTCTTCCAATTCTCGGGTAATAAGCGGTAATTCGCCCCATGCCCAACGACAATTCCGGCATTCCGAGCGGAACAGCGACCAGTAGATCGGAATGCCGGTGCCCGGATTGTCTGAGCTACGAAGGCCTCAAGGAGATACCAAAGACCGCCCAACTCTACGACAACCCTGTAGACGCGATTCTACACGCCTCTCAATGTGCAAACGATGCATGTTCCACGGGCAAAGTGGACCCCAAAATTATCGGAAAACAGATCGACAAAGACGAGCTCAAAGAATCCGAGCCACTCATTGATTTTGAAGAAATCTCTCTTACTGACCACCTCAAGGCTCCGCGTAAATTCATCCGCTCGACGTCCTGGAAGGTGATCGGAATCGTCTTTTTGTTCGTCATTTCGGCAATCTTTGGTACGCTAGGCGGGCTTGGAGGGGGTAGCGGAATCGTCGAGGCCGGCGATTCATACGACGGAATCGAATCAACCGATGGCACCGCCCCGGAAGCAGTATATGAAGATGGGAATTGGACCATCTATAGATCAGGAGACTCCTACATTGTTTCAGGCTCGATTGATGGCTCGGTGGTTTTCCTCACTCACGCCGGAGAGGTCACCGATTCGCCCTACAGATTCAATAATTCAACAGCGGCTAAGGAAGCGATTGCACTCTGGCGAGCCCGGAATGACAAACTCCCGTCTGAGTATCTAATGCCCGAAGCTACAGACGCTCTCACCAATCAAACCAATTGGAAGGTATTCTCATATAATGGATCAAACATTGTCGCCGGGAAAATCGATGGCAAACCAGTCTTCTTACATCCCAATGGGGAATTTTCAGCCGAGCCGTATTTTTATAACATCAGGGGAGTAGCTGAACAATCCATCCTCTATTGGGTTGCTCTCTCCCAGACAAACAACCTCCCTCTGGTTGAGGAGATAACCAAGTCCGAACTCCAAAACATCCTTTCGAATTGGGACTCAGACGGCGAGAAATACGATATTTGGAACTCTACGGATATAGGCAACTGGACGGTGTATACGAACGGTTCTGCATATGTCGCAGCTGCCTCGATCGATAATGAAACCGTCTTCCTCCAACATACTGGAACGATACCCACGTCAGTCAACTATTTCGACTCTCCTACTGCCCTCTTAGAGGCTCTTAACACGTGGAGAAGCAACAATTCCGATCTCAATCCTGCCCCCATCTCTCACGATCCGGGTCTAGGAAAAGAATGGGAGTTAATCGACAATCAAGATGCGATTGAAGACGATTTGACGAGCGATAAGCTCACGACCATCGATAATGATTCACTTGGCTCCGGATCCGGAACAACAATTGCTGGCACGGTAAAGAACACGAACGATCAACCCGTCCCTGATGCCACGGTCACCCTCCATAGCAATCCTCAAATCACGATAACAGATTCGAACGGGGGATTTGTTTTCACAGATGTCCCAGAAGGCGACCACATGATACATGTGGCACCGCCGGATGGCACCGATCTTGCCGCCCCTCGAAATACGAGTGTCTCTGTGAGTGCAGAAGGTGAGGTAATTCCTCAAAACGACCCAGATAACGTCCTCTATTTCGAGAATGACGATGGATCGATCTCACAAAACCGGCTGACATTCCTCGCCCAAAAGAAGCAACCAATTGAGGTTCGTGGCGGTGGTAGCGAAGTTTCATCCACCATCCAAGTAGCAAATCCCAGCAATATTGATGACCTCGAAGTTTCTCTGATTCCTGAATACATGGCAACGCAGCAGTCGACTACGTTCTCCGGCAGTGACGTGATCGAGACTCTTGAAATAAATGGCTCGACAGTTCCCGAAGACCAATCGATACAGCTCCTCGGTGAGATTACTAGTGAGCAGGAGACCGTTCGGGGAACCTATACTGGATGGCCTAATCCGAATTTTGAGGCCAATGGGAACCTGAATGTCTCCGATGCAACCGCGACGATTACTCCCCAAGCCTACACCGAAAACAAATCTTGGACCGGCACTACACAAGGAACGACAATCTCAGTAGATCCAAACTCAATTCTTCAACCCTCTGGTGGCTCGCTTAACCTTGAACCCCAAATTACCACACAGGATCGCTCGAATGAAGGATATCTTAGTGGGAACGGAATCCGGGTATATAACCCTGGAAACGCCCAAACAGAAGCGGAAATAACGATAACTGGGAAAGAAGGTTTGTACACCGTCGAATCTGGAGGTGTGTATGAATCTTATGACTCGTCAGGTAGCCAATACCAATATGCTAGTCATTCGGGATACTTCAAATTCTCAGTATGGGGTAAAGTCCATAAATACGGTTATGGCTCCGCAAAATCTGAAATCATACAGGGGCCATTGGGGAGATTGACAGCCTATACTAGGGATAATGGTTATGCCTCATTTTCAGACTCGAAATGGATGTCAATTTCTAATGGCCAATATCTTGGAAAAAATTATGTACACTTGAACGCAATCGGATATGGCGACGACCCCCCACATTGGGTAGACTTCTGGGGGTACTCAAGATATAAATTAGAAGACAATGGCGAAACAGGCAGAGTAACACTAAACTATAACGGCAAGTCCGCTAAAACATCTTATCTCCGTGGAGGGGATACAGATACCGTCTCAATCAAACTAGACCCCGGCTGGAATGAAATTCCAGTATCGTACTCCGGGGATTATCACGATATATCTGTATCAGCTGACTTCACAGCAAAATCCTACCCCGAAGATGTCTCTGCATCTATAGACGGAACGCAATTATTCAGCCACTCCGGACCTCTGAAAAACCCGCAACCTATCGACATCTCCGACTCGGCGATCGGAACTGATGAAGCGAACCTGGGTCTTCAAACGGGGACGGAAAAAATCGACTACAAACTGGATATTACCGCTCGGAACACGACAATGGACCCATCTTTAGCGGTCGGGAATCAAACGGTATTTTTGCATTCGGGACCGCTCATGCAGTCACAAAAAGTCGATCTCCCTACCAATGATCTCACACTTGGGACGAACGAATTGGATTTCACCTCGAGTGCCGGGTCACTCAATTACACAATTAATTACACTGCCCGGACGGTCCCGGAGAACGTAACGGTCCAGGTGGGATCACAGACTTACACCTATCCCAGGGACTTTTCCGATTCTGGACCGCTTCCGCATCATCCAAATGGGGAACCAAACCAGATCAATATCTCCGCTCTCTCACTTGGCGGGCAAACGGTTTCGGTTTCGAGCAATCCAATCGACGGGATCAACACATCTGTCGACGCAACGTTAATCTACGACAGCGAGACGAAGCAGTCCTACCAGCCTGAGATAATCGTCGAAAAACCGGATGGCACCCGATACTCGAAAGAGATTCCCGATTCAGCCCTCGAGAACGGGAAACTAATTTCACCTCACAACATGACAATCCCAGCCCACTGGCTCGGGACAGGAGAGAACAAAATCATCGTTCGAACAGCCGATGCCTCGGTCGTTTCAGCGAAAGTCACCACCGCAGGCCTCAAGTACCAGAATAAATCACTCACCTACGGTGGATAATCTACCCTTGCAATCTTAGACCTTTGACGGTCTCTCAAACACTATAGTGAGACAGCCAATTGGCCAAAAACTAAATAGCGCCCTCGTATTTCTCACAGTATAGAAGGGATTCGCACCCATGCCTAACGATAATTCCGGCCTCCCTAGAGGGACAGCCACAAGCCGATCAGAGTGCCGGTGTCCGGATTGTTTGAGTTACGAAGGTCTTGAGAAAATTCCCGAAGCCAGCCAGCTCTATGACGATCCTGTAGACGAGATCATTCATGCGTCTAAATGTGCAAATGATTCTTGTTCTACTGGGAAAATCAAATCAAAAACCGTCCGAAAACAGGTCGACAAGACTGCGATCGAAGAGCCCGATTCAGGATCCAGCTTCAAAAACTTCTCACTCTCCGGTTCCATTATCCCTCCTCGGGAGGTCCTTCGATCGTCGTCCTGGAAAATAGGGGGTGTGATCCTACTGTTCGTACTCTCAGCAACGTTCGGGACATTTGGAGGATTTGGCGGTGGCGGGGTCGCAGAGGCCGGAGCATATGATGACGTCCAGTTAGAAGGGGACACTTCCCCCGAAGCAGTCTACCAATCGGCAAATTGGACCGTTTACCAATCAGGTGATAGCTATATAGTCTCCGGAGTAATCGATGGATCAGTCGTTTATCTCACGGATGAAGGTGAAGTAACTGACTCTCCATATAAATTCGACAACGCTACAGCAGCTCAAGATTCTATAACCCTCTGGCAAACTCGGAATGACCAATTGCCTACTGAATATCCAGCGCCCGATAATACAACTCCTCAAACTGACGAATCTGGCTGGCAAGTTTTCTCAAACAATGGGACGCATGTTGTAGCCGGTGAGATCGATGGCGAGGTCGTCTTCCTCCACCCGAATGCAGATTACCACACCGAACCATATTTCTACGATTTGAGTGGAGCCGCAGAGCAGTCGATTCTCTATTGGACTTCATTAGCACAAACCAATGATCTACCTGAAGTGTACCCAGTAACCGAATCCGAGGTCCGAAACGTGCTGTCAGAGTGGGATTCTGACGAAACAAAAGCGGACATCTGGGACTCGACCGATCTTGGCAACTGGACGATCTATACGAACGGGTCTGCATATGTGGCTACCTCAGTACTTGATGGGGAAACAGTCTACCTTCAACCCAATGCAACGGCCACCTCGAGTGTAGCATACTTTGATTCGCCCACTAACCTGTTATCAGCACTCAGCGAATGGCGCGAGAACAATCCAAATATCTACCCACACCGGATTTCAGAAGCGCCCGATCTTGGGTCCGGTTGGGAATTAATCGATGAACAAGAGACTGACTCAGGAGATGAGTTCACGACAACCGATGACGACTCGCTTTCCTCACCAAACGAGACCAACTCAACAAACACCTCAAGTGGGACTATCTCCGGAACTGTAAGAGACGCCAACGACGATCCTGTATCGGGAGCCACGGTTACACTTCATAGCGACCCGATAACAAATACAACTGACTCGAATGGGGAGTTTACGTTCACAGATGTTCCTGAGGGCGATCACACGATCCACGTCGAACCGCCAGAAGGAACTGATCTCGCCGCCCCCCAAAACACCAGTATCTATGTGAGCGAAGAAGGTGAAGTGACTCCGCAAAACGACCCTGATAACGTCCTCTACCTAGAGAACGCAGATGGAACCATATCCCAAAATCGGCTAACCTTCGTCGCCCAAGAGAAACAACCAATCGAAATCCAAGGGACCGGAAGCAACGTCGCCTCCACCATTGAGGTAGCGAATCCCAGTAATATCGATGATGTCGACGTTACGCTCGAACCAGAGTATACAGCCGTTCAACGCTCTAAAGTCCTCAAAGGGAGTAGTGTATCCGAAACTCTCTCTTTGGAGGGGAATACTGAGCCTCGGAATCAAACTCTCTACATCCAGGGTGATCTAGCGACCCAGCAGGTTACTGAACAAGGGGTCGCAAATGGGACGACTCAATTCGACATCAAAGGCAACGTGCCTCCAAGAAACACTCTCCTCTCTCTCACTTCCGACGTCAACGAAACCCAGCGTTCAAAAAGTGATACAACAGGTAGGGGCTCGGTTTCGTTCTCCAATGACGGAAACACGGAAGCGGCCGCCTCACTTCAACTCAAAGGGATCCGAGACAAAATCGCAGGCGTATCCGTCTCAGGGAGTGTGAGCTACTGGGGTCCCTGGGAAAAAGGCGATTGGAGTGGGACCGTATACGAGAACACAGGCTCAAGCCCGCAACGGGTTAAAGTGATTGCTGAGGCCTATGCCGGAGATTGGAGTTACTACGATAGTGATACAGTATACGCCTATGCCGAAGGGAGCGTGAATGGGCCAGGGATAAGTTGGCACCTCAGCGTTTCCGCTTCTGAGGATGATACACACGTCTCCCAATCCAAAAGCAAATGGATCACTCTACAACCCGGCGAAACCATTACTGCATCCGGTGAAACGGATTACGCAGTAAGTGGATTTTCAGTCGACGTTAAAATGGACACAGGCGATGTCTCAGTTTCAACACCGAATGGCAACCATCAAAAGACACTCGATAAAGGCGATACCACCACCCTCGACCTCGGGAAGCTTGAGCCCGGGAGCCATTCTATCTCGCTCAATCCCGATGGCAACGTGGACTACGATCTCACATGGACTGAACGGTTCGGTGCGAAGGACGTCCACGTCGAACTGGGCGACAGGCTATTCTACAAGACCTCGGGAGTCCTCGATGGTGAAAAGAAAATCACCGATTTCCCAATGTCCACAGGATCTACTGCTCTCGAAATCTCTGCAAGTGGCCGACCAGTAGAATATAACCTCCAATATGAGAAAGTTGCAACGCCAGAACAGATGGCTCTCCAAATCGGGTCTGAAACCTACTCCTACCCAGCCGATTTCACAGGAAGCGGCCCCCTCCCGCACGCAGCAGACGATCAACCACTAAAAGTCGATATCTCTTCGTTATCCATTGGCGATAACCCGGCTTCAATCCAGACCGAACCAGTCGATGGCATCGACACAAAGGCCGAAGCAACGATCGTCTACGACGGCGAGGCCGAACAGACTCGAGACCCCAAAATCATCATCGAAAAGCCAGATGGGACGACCAACGAAAAGTCCATTCCCGACTCGGCCTTAGATAACGGTAAATTAGCTTCCCCGATCGATACATCGATCCCGCCCAGCTGGCTTGGGGCAGGTACGAACAAAGTCACCGTTCAGACAGCGGATGACTCGGTCGTTACTGCGGAGATCAAGACCGAAGGACTCGAATACCAGAATAAATCCCTCAGCTACGGCGGGTAAGCCCTCACCCACAAAACCAACAGAAAATGGAAATCGGCGAATCTGGACTTCCCGAAGGGACGGCCACCACTCGATCGGAGTGCACATGCCCGGATTGTCTCAGTTATGACGGCCTCGAGGCGATCCCTGGCGCCGACCAACTATACGATGATCCAATAGACAAAATCGTTCAAGCATCTCAGTGTGCGAACGATGCATGTCCAACTGATCAAGTCGAACCAACAACGATTAAGAAACAAATAGATAAAGACGAGCTCAAAGAATCTGAACCCTTCATTGATTTTGAAGATTTCTCAATACACGACTACATTATTCTCCCACGTAATCTCATTCGCTCGACGTCCTGGAGAGTGATTGGGGTTATTCTCCTGTTCGTCATTTCAGCAATCTTCGCAACGTTAGGCGGGTTTGGAGGCGGTGGCGGAATCGTCGAGGCCGAGGATTCTTACGATGGGATCGAAGTAGCCGATAGCACAGTTCCGGAAGCAGTATATGAAGATAGCAATTGGACCGTCTACCGATCAGGTGACTCCTATATCGTCTCTGGGGTAATCCAAGGGTCAATCGTATTTCTCACGGAAAACGGAGAAGTGACTGATTCACCATATCGGTTCGATAATTCGACAGCTGCAAAGGAAGCAATCGCGCTCTGGCGGGCCCGAAACAATCAATTCCCTTCTGAATATTCAATACCCAACGCAACGGAATCGCTAATCGACCAAGTGAACTGGCAAGTCTTCTCCTATAATGGGTCCCATATCGTTGCCGGGAAAATCAACGATCGGCCCGTCTTTTTGCAACCAAATGGCGAATACACATTTGAACCCTATTTCTACGAAATTAGAGGGATAGCTGAACAATCCATCCTCTACTGGGTTGCCCTTTCACAGACAAACGACTTACCCGCAGTCGAGCGAATTACTGCATCCGAACTCCAAAACATCCTTTCGGATTGGGACGTGAACGAGGAAAAATTCGACGTCTGGAACTCAACTGATCTGGGCAATTGGACCGTGTATACGAACGGTTCTGCATATGTCGCAGTTGCTTCGATCGATAATGAAACCGTTTTCCTCCAACAGAATGGAACGATACCCACGTCAATCAACTATTTCGACTCTCCCACTGCCCTCTTAGAGGCTCTTAGCACATGGAGAAACAACAATCCCAATCTCGATCCTGCCCCCATCACTAAAACTCCAGATTTGGGATCCGGGTGGGAGCTAATCGACGATCAAGATGCAATAGAAGATGGCTTGAGAAGCGACGAGCTCACAACCACTCTCAATGATTCAATTTCTTCTGGCACCGGGACCACAATTGCTGGAACCGTGAAAGACGTGAATGACCAACCAGTCCCCGATGCAACAGTAACTCTCCATAGCGATCCTCAGACTACTACGACCGATTCGAGCGGTGAATTCGTCTTTACGGGCGTTCCAGAGGGTGACCACACGATCCATGTTGCACCGCCGGATGGGACTGATTTCGCAGCCCCTCAGAACACCAGCATCTATGTGAGCGAAAACGGAGAAATATCAGCCCAAAATGACCCGGACAATGTCCTCTTTTTCGAGAACGACGATGGAACCATCTCACAGAACCGGCTGACATTCCTCGCTCAGAAGAAACAACCGATCAAAATCAGTGGCAAAGGCAGTGAAGCAACTTCCACTCTTAATGTGGCAAACCCAAGCAATATAGATAATTTAACAGTCTCCTTCATGCCCGAATACACGGCGACACAAGTGTCAAAAACCCTCAGCGGGAGCAACATAAGCGACAATTTAACAGTAAACGGAACAACCAACCCAAAAAATTCCCAACTGTACCTACAGGGACGCTCAACAACTGTTAACACCCAAATCACAGGGACCGCACTAAACGGAGATGAAATCCAGGAAAACATCTCGAAAACCCCATCATCGAATGCAACTCTCGAATTAACCGGACTGGGAAGCCGAGAAAAATTCACACAATCATATCTTGACGTCAGTAATGGATATTCAAATTCGATATCGGTAGGTGGAACAAAAGTTGAGGATTCTACAGTCACTTTCAACGGTCGGTCTTATATAAATAACAACCGAGTAACTGGGAGCACCTCAACTGGTGGCAAAATCGAATTCCCGATGGAAGGGAACCTCGACCCCATCGGTTATTATGGAGATGCAAATCCTCAAATCACTGTTTCACGGAGTGCTGGAAGCTCAAGCTCAAAAAACCTCGATGGTCGTGGTTGGGATAGAGCAAATGGCGATTACGTAATGACCGATCATACGATCTCAATGGACGTTTCTGATCTCGATTCAATTCAAAAAGTCCGCTTTAAAGCAGGACCAGATGATGTTGGAACCGCAAAGATTGAGGTTTCCGTAGATGGGCAAACGTTCGGAACTTCCAGTGTATCCAGCAATGACTATTATGACTATTACGCAACCTGGTTAACTAACTGGGGAGGCCCAGTCGATGTTTCAAGCAAGGACACGGTTCAAATCTCATTCCGACAAGTCGGTGGTGATGCAAGCAGCGCAAAATTATATTCCGCAAAGGTCACCGAATATCCATACGATATCACCGTTTCAGATGCCAATTATTCACCTCATTGGAGCACAACTGAATCCATTGTAGAATCATTTTACAAAGACCTCGACGGGAATGCTTGGAGTAGAGAGTATGGAACTGCAATTACTGATTCTACCGACCTCACATGGACCGTTGATGTATCAAACATGGACTCAATAGATGATGCTAAAATCAATGCAAGGAACCACTATGGATGGGAAAATGACCCCTCCTATTATTTAATGGTGGATGGGAACATTATGAGTGAGCGAACAATCAAGCACAATAATGATGTTCCTTATTGGGTTTCGTTCGACGAAAATTCAGTCGATGTTTCAAATCAAAACACAGCCACAATTTCACTCCAAAAAACGGGTGGAGAAGGTGATCTTTGGGTTTTTGATTCAAAAGGAGACCAAATAGAACGAACAACATCTACTGGGAAACCCGAATCAGCATACCTAGGAACTGGCGATACAAAACCGATCTCACTATCAAATGGGCAAGACACACTCTATGTTCACGCCAACGGAGGTGGAAGCATTAATTTCGATCTCCGATATCAAGATCGAGGAGAAACAGCCGATCCCTCCCTGACTATTGGTTCAAATACTGTAAAACACGATGGACGGTTGCCAGCAGGGAAGAACGTGACAAAAGAAATTTCGCTTGAACCCGGAGAAAATCAATTTGAGGTATCGACCAAACATAATGTAGATTTGGAATTGAATTATATGGAAGTTACTGAAACCGAAGATCCCACAGTTCAAATTAACGATACCATGATTACCCACACAGGCACGCTTGGAATCGGAGAAACCATCACAAAGCAAATCGATTCATCAATACTAGAAAAAGGCCCAAAAGCAATCGGATTCCAGACCAGCTCCGGAAAATTCAACTACTCAATAGATTATACAAATCGTTTCACACCCACTCAGGCAAAAATCCAAATCGGATCTGAAACTTACAAATATCCCGAAGATTTCCCTGGTTTGGGTGAACTTCCCTCACCTCCGAATAACGACCCGGTTATGATCAATATCTCCTCGCTAACCACAGGCGAACAGTCGGTTTCACTCCAAACCGATCCGATCGGCGAGATTGAGACGATAGCTGAGGCGACCCTAGTCTACGACGGCGAAACGAAACAATCCTACCGACCAGAGATCATCGTCGAAGCTCCAGACGGCACTCGCCATTCGAAAGAAATACCCGACTCAGCCCTCGAGAACGGGAAGCTGGTCTCTCCTAAAAACATGACCATCCCAGCCCACTGGCTCGGGACAGGAGAGAACAAAATAATCGTCCGAACCAATGATAATTCGGTTGTCTCAGCAACGATCTCAACTGCCGGGCTCAAATATCAGAACAAAACCCTCTCACACGGTGGATGATATTTCCCCCAGTCAGGAAGCAAATTGACTTTCATCTATCGAATCAAGTTGGCCAAGAATTAAATACTGATCTCGTAATTTCTCACAATAGACAGCGGTTCCAGTATGCCAAAAGAAAAATCCGGGCTTCCGAGAGGAACGGCCACCAAACGGTCCGAGTGCAGATGCCTGGCTTGTTTGAGCTTTGAAGGGCTTGAAGAGATTCCAGAAGCCGTCAAACTCTACGACGACCCTATAGACGAGATTCTACACGCCTCGAAATGTGCGAACGGTGCATGTCCAACGGGGAAAATCAAGCCGGAGGAAATCAACAAGCAGATCGACAAATCTGAGCTCGAGGAATCCGAACCTCTCTTCGATTTAGAGGATTTCTCCTTCACCGACTATATTACTCCCCCTCGCGATCTCATTCGATCGACGTCCTGGAAAGTAATCGGAGTCATTTTCTTGTTCGTCCTTTCAGCCACCTTCGCTACGTTAGGCGGATTTGGAGGCGGTGGTGGAATCGTCGAGGCCGGCGATTCTTACGAAGGGATTGAGACCACAAATGGAACGACTCCCGAAGCGGTGTACGAAGATGGCAACTGGACGGTTTACCGATCAGGTGACTCCTATATCGTCTCTGGGGTAATCCAAGGGTCAATCGTATTTCTCACGAAAAACGGGGAAGTGACTGACTCGCCATATCGGTTCGATAACTCGACAGCTGCCAAGGAGGCAATCGCACTTTGGCGGGCTCGGAATGACAAACTCCCGTCTGAATATCCCATGCCCGATGCTACGAAATCACTAATCGGCCAAGTCAACTGGCAGGTCTTCTCCTATAATGGGTCCCATATCGTTGCCGGGAAAATTGACGATCGGCCTGTCTTTTTGCAACCAAATGGCGAGTACACACCTGATCCGTACTTCTACGACATCAGAGGGGTTGCTGAACAATCTATCCTCTATTGGGCAGCTCTCTCCCAGACAAACGACTTACCCGCAGTCGAGCCGATTACTAAATCCGAGCTCCAAAACATCCTTTCGGATTGGGACACGAACGAAGAAAAATTCGACGTCTGGAACTCAACTGATCTTGGCAACTGGACTGTGTATACGAACGGATCCGCATACGTTGCAACTGCCTCAATCGACAATGAGACCGTCTTCCTTCAACCCGATTCAACAGTATCTACCTCAACCGCCTATTTTGACTCCCCTACTTCCCTCTTGCAGCCTCTCAATACGTGGCGAGACAATAACCCTGGAATCAGCCTTGAACCCATCTCTAAAACTCCAGATTTAGGGTCTGAGTGGGAGCCAATCGACAACCAGGATGCAATAGAAGATGACTTGAGAAGCGACGAGCTCACAACGACTCTCAATGATTCAATTTCTTCCAACACCGGAGCTACAATTGCTGGAACTGTGAAAGATGTGAATGACCAACCAGTTCCCGATGCAACAGTAACTTTTCATAGTGATCCTCAGACCACCACGACTGATTCAAGCGGTGAATTCGTCTTTACAGGCGTTCCAGAGAGTGACCACACGATCCATGTTGCACCGCCTGATGGGACCGATCTCGCAGCCCCTCGAAACACGAGCATCCAAGTGAACGAAGATGGAGAGATATCTACCCAAAACGACCCGGAAAACGTCCTCTACTTCGAGAATGAAGATGGGACGATCTCTCAAAATCGGCTGATATTCCTCGCTCAAGAAAAACAGCCGATCGAGGTTAGCGGCGGTGGCAGCGAGGTTTCTTCCACAATCCAGGTGGCAAATCCCAGCAATATCAATGACCTCGAGGTCACTTTGATTCCAGAATATTCGGCCACAGAGAAAACAAAGACCCTGAATGGTACTGATACCTCCGATCAACTTTCCATTAATGGATCCTCAAATCCTCAAGACCAAACAATATTTTTGCAGAGTGAGATCGCACAAAAACAACAAACAGTCCAGGGCAAATATACCGGGAGTTCACCGACTATTGATCCAATTGGCAATATCGATCCAACCAATTTCAAATTCGAATTAGAAGGCAACAAGAGAGAAGAATCAACGGAAAAATCCGGGACTGCCACCCCGTCTGATCCAAATGCCTATACTTACGATGGCAATCTTGAGGGGTCAGCCACTATTACAGTCGAAGATCACGTACAAGAGATAGGGCAGAGTTCAGACTCAGGCACTTGGAGTGGAGGATCAATCAATCTCCCTGTAGAGGGAAACGCCCCAGCAAAAGATGTTCAAATCACCCTCACCGGCCAAAAAGGCTGGACTACAACCTATTCAATCCGCGAAAGGCAGGGTGGGACTGGATGGGACCTCCACTATGACACCTCCTCTACCGGGCATGTCGACGTAGGAGATACTTACAAAGTCTATATGTCCGTATCCACCTCTGACCGAGGAGATGCAGAAGCGGAAGCGAGGGCAAGCACTCCTCAAGAGTATTTGAGGGCCGATTCGGGTTCATATTATACACCAGATAGCGAATCGACTTCCTACACCGGGTATATCTCACCAAGTGATGATCTATATGTTCAAGCAGCGGTTGACGTGTGGGGCGATGAGAATGACTGGTATGACAGTGCCAGTGCAACTGCGAAAATCACCTTACAACGTGAACTACCGACTCAAACAGTAACTTTGCAAGGAAAAGACAAAACATACGAGGTCGGTCCACTCAGTAATGGAGAAACAAGAACAATCACGATTGATGAGGTCCCCGCAGATGGACAAATCGGTGTATCTACGAGTGGGTATCCTGGATTCGATTACTCTGCCAGCTGGACTGAACAACAGGCTCCAGAAGACATTTCGATCCAGAAAAATGGCAACACGATCTGGTCACAAAACGGTGTCTTCTACGATTCTACTCAAACCATATCAGTTTCCAGTCTCAGTCCAGAAGACGAAATCAACATCACACC